>NZ_PKHE01000009.1:0-62252 GCF_002847645.1 Falseniella ignava | reverse complement strand
ATAATCCTCCATTGAGATCCCTCCTTAGATTTAATATACACTAAAGTGGGACATTTTCATTTACGGTTACTTGAGACATTATCATTTGTAGATGAGATTACTTCAAAGCTTCTCGTTATAATCGCTTTATTTTTTAGATATACTTAGGTATAATAAAATCGTTATGCCGCTGTAGTGTAATGGATATCACGTAAGATTCCGGTTCTTAAAATGGGGGTTCGATTCCCTCCAGCGGTGTTTATTTTATTGATATATCAACGTTTATCGAGATTGAGTGCAAAATGGGTATTCTATAAAATTCAAAAACGGTGAAGAGGCTAATCTAATAGCAACTTCACCGTTTTTCATTCTTTTATTTCTAACTACTGAGCTGACATAATCTGAAGCAAAATTTGACTCTCACCCGATTGGTTAACTCGTTCTACAACAATCAATCCATAGGCAGGAGCATAATAGTAGTTTGTAACATAATCCGAGTGAGTTAAGTCTTCCTCTTCGATTTTCACAACATCTTGATAGGCTACATCGTTAATTTCGTAGTTCATCGATGTCTCAACTACTGTTCGAATTTTTGTTCCATCGGCACTCGAAGCATAAGACATTCCTTCTTGAATATTTGAAGGGAGAACCAACACAGGTGTCTGACTCAGAGTCGTTGGGGCGTTACGTAAATCTTCTACATCATAATAATTGTCGTATGACGCTAACAAATAGATACCTTGATCTCTTATTTGATAAACTTGACAAATCGCGCTATTATTTTCTACCGTAAACATTGCCACTTGAAATATACCGTTACTATCAGGTTGATACTCACGGATGACGTCTTGAATCATCGGTTGAGATCCGTTGATCTGATATTGA
Organism: Falseniella ignava; assembly: GCF_002847645.1. Classification (NCBI taxonomy): domain Bacteria; kingdom Bacillati; phylum Bacillota; class Bacilli; order Lactobacillales; family Aerococcaceae; genus Falseniella; species Falseniella ignava. The sequence goes on along the minus strand of NZ_PKHE01000009.1, from coordinate 61,388 downwards.
TAGCTCACATACTGCCCGTATGGGGTATATGGATTGACGGGCCCATGGTATTCTGTCGGTGCATCGATATCATTCTCAGATTGCGCGTTAATAGTAGTGCCTGTTGTGCTGTTAATAATTAGGAAACTAACACATATAAAAAAGATGACACTTACGATACAACGTATTATTTTTTTGGATTTAAGCAATAACATGGAATCCCTCGCTTTCTTCATTGTACGTTCATAGTATAACATACTATGCGTCCAATAATTGTAGCAAAATACGGAATAATTTGTGAATTTATTATACAAATATGGAGATTCTGTGAAGATTGCTAACCGCAAAATCGTATTCATCTTGTAGAAAATATGTTAAGCTAAGATGGAACAATAAGATGGAGGTATCAAGATGTCTGATTGTATTTTTTGTAAAATTATTCAAGGTGAGATTCCAAGCGCTAAAGTCTATGAAGATGAAAATATCTTAGCATTTTTAGATATTACACAAGTCACACCTGGCCATACGCTTGTCATTCCAAAAAAACACGTACAAGATATTTATGCATACGATGATGAAATCGCTAGTTTGGTTGCTAAAAAATTACCGGTCATTGCACGTGCAATTAAAGAAACATTTCCTGATTGTAAAGGTATCAATATTTTAAATAATAATGAACCTACTGCCTATCAAAGTGTCTTCCACACACATTGGCATATTATCCCGCGTTACCATGCGGAAGATGGTTTAGGAATCGTCTTTACAGACCATTCAAAAGACTATTCACAAGAAGAATTCCAAGAAAGAGCACAACGTATTAACCAACAAATCAAGCTGTAGTCATAGAAAGAAGGATTATTATGAAAAGATTTCGTTCAGGTATCTTTTGGGGAGGGCTCATTGGTGGAATTGTGACGCTACTTAATGCTCCTGCCTCTGGAAAAGAAACACGTCAACAATTAAAGTACTTTATTGATAATACGACAGAAGACGTCAATGACTTACGATACAAAGTGGACCATTTGCGCTTAGCCATTCAAAAATTAACCCATGAAGGTATTGCCAGTGTTCAAGAAGCCACTGAGGATATTCAAACTTCAATTACTCGCTTCCAACGCGAGGCGCAACCACGTATTAATCGTGTCCAAGATCGCGTTCAAACATTACAAAATTCAATTAATTCAATCAATTTTGATGATTCAGCGAATTAAATATGACTTTAACATGAACTCTGTCTTTTTTAACTGCGATTATGTTATAGTGAACAAGTACTAAAAAATTATGGAGGAATTTTATGTCTAAATCTTTACTTAAACAATCAATTGTCGCCTTATCAGCAAGCTTATTAATTGGCGCTGCTAGCATTCCAACTTATGTGCAAGCTAATGAAGATCCAATTGCAACGGTTGGCGAGCATCAGATTACAAAAGATGAGTTCTACGAAGCAATGAAAAAAGTAGCAGGTCCAGTTACCTTGCGTACCTTAATTCTTGAAACCATTTTAGAAGCAAATGCAGACAATCCTGAAGAATTGAAAAAATCAGCCGAAGAAGAAGTTAACGAACAAATTGAACAAGCTGGTGGCGAAGATGTCTTCAAACAATTATTAGTGAGTCAAAAATTAGGAACGATTGAAGAATACCGTTACCAGGTTTATGTTCGTAATCTCTTCCAAAATGTAGTTGAGAAAAATATCGACCTCTCAGACGAAGCAATTAAAGCTTATTATGATGAAGGATATGCTCCTATGATGGAAGCTCAACATATCTTGGTCGAAACAGAAGAAGAAGCTCTTGAAGCCATTCAACGTATCAACGATGGCGAAGAATTTGATGCAGTCGCTCGTGAAATTTCTAAAGACGGTACTGCTTCTAACGGTGGACTTCTACAACCTTTCAAAACAGGACAAATGGTTTCTGAATTTGAAGAAGCTGTAAAAGGTCTTGAAAATGGCAAAATGACCGAAACACCTGTTAAATCTCAATTCGGTTACCACGTCATTAAAGCAATCAATAATGGCGAGAAAAAACCATTTGAAGAAGTTAAAGAAGAAGTTAAAGAACAATACATTGTTTCTAAATTCTCTGACACACAATTCTCTTATAAAATTATTGGACAATTGTTAGTCGATACTGGGTATGAAATTAAAGATGAAGATCTCAAAGATGCGGTCTCAGACTTAATCGAACTCACAAAAGAGCCTGAAGAGAAAGTTGAAAACAGCGACGAAAGCAAAGAAGAAACTGAAACTGAAGCCGCTGAAGAAGAACAAGAAGAAGCTGAATCTGAAGAAAACGAAGCAAGCGAATAATAACAAAGACTCTGGTTCCGAAATAAATTGGAACCAGAGTTTTTATTATTTATTCAAATTAGGCCGATAAAAAGAACGGCGATCTAATGGGAAGATTTGTGCTGAAAACTCCCCTTTTTCGGTATGCTCTAAAGCAGATGTAATCATATTAATTTTCGCATCCATATCATCAATATAGTGAATCACTTCAGCTTCAAGAATATGCGGCATTACCGGACTACCATAATCTAGCTGACCATGGTGAGCGAGTACCAAATGCTTCAACAATAAAATTGATTCACTGTCTGCATCGATGTCTAAATCTAAACACGCTTGATTGATTAAATCATTAATAATCACAATATGACCGATTAATTGTCCTTTCAACGTATACTCCGTTGAAATCGGCCCACTTAGCTCAATGGTTTTTCCTAGATCGTGTAAGATAATCCCCCCAATCAATAAACTTTGATTGAGTTGAGGGTAGATTTCACACAATTGCTTCCCGATTTGAACCATAGTTAAAGTATGGAAACTTAAACCTCCTGCAATCGCATGGTGGTTTCGCTTTGCGGCAGGAAACGCAAAGAAATCTTCTCCCACACGTGAAACAATATGGCGAACGACGCGCGCAATACTCGAGTCACGGATTAATAGAAGTGCTTGATCTAATTGCTCTTCAACTTCCTCTCGCTTCATTGCGACTCGTTCTACGTACATCGTAGGATCGTTCGGCTCCCCCACCTCCGCCAGTCGGAGCCCTTCAATCTTCACTTGAGGAGACCCATTATAAGTATCCCGTTTTCCTTTCAAATAGACAACATGTCCAGCTTGGAATTGATTAATCTCTTGCTCACTTGCCGACCAATACATGCCGTCCATCGAGCCACTTCGATCTTGAAAACGAAAAGCGATAAATGGATTGCCATTTCGGGCTGTCCGAATATCCGCCGACTTAATTAAAACATACAGAGCCATATCATCGCCATGTGAATAGTCCATTAATTGTTGCATAATTTCCTCCTAGTTCATTTTCTCTAAATCGATTATTTGTTCGGATTCAAATTGATCACAAACTGCTTTATCAAAAGTAAAATACAAGATTTGATGTTTTTCCCCGACTTGTTTTAAGACATCATAAGCATAGGATCGGCGTGTCTCATCAAAATTAACAAAGGCATCATCGATAATAATCGGCATCCGAATCATCGTCACTGCGCTTTGAATAAAGGCCAGTCGTAACGAAACATAAAGTTGCTCTAATGTTCCTTGTGAAAGTTCATGCGGCTCAAATACATCTCCCGTAGCCATTACTACTTTTAGATTGCGCTTATTAATACGAATATGTTCATATCGATGGTTGCTTAAAATCTTAAAGATTTGATTTGCTAAATCATTCATCTCTTCAATCGGATTATCTAACCCTTGTCTAAGTGTCTGAACAATCATTGATGAACTGAGTTTTCGTGTAGCCCAGTCTTGATACAATTCGATGATTGCTGCGCGCTGATCTTCAAGCTGTTGTAATAAATCCGAATACGTCCCATCTTGTTCTAAATTATTAATTTCCACTGCACAATTAGCGCGTTGATGTTGCAGTGGTTCAATACTATCTCTTAGGCTTTGTAATTTCCGTTGATGGCGTTCAATAATTGCTTCCAATGAAGCTTGATCCCCAATTTGCTCGAGTTGTGCTTCCTTATCGCCAATTTGTTCAAGATAAAGTCGTTCTTTCTCTTCTAATGAACGAATATATTCATTACGTTCTATTAATTGATCAAACTCTTTGCGGTTTTCAACATTCAACTTTTGGTATTCGTCTTGGATAAATTGATTTAAACGTTCAATTTCTTGCATATTTATATCGATTGACTCTTGTGTTGCTGTTTGACGTTCGAGATTAATCCGTGAATTATTTAATACAAGTTGTAAATTCGACTCAATCGTCTCAACATGTCGAATCAAATCACGCAATTGCGCACTTGATGCAGGGAAGCGCTCAAGCATTGGTGTTATTTTTTCTAGCCAGTTCGCTAATCTTGCTTGTAACCCACCGGCTTCCTTTTGAAATTGAGACTGCTTTTCCTTCTCATCAATATATTGTTGTACAGGATTAGTTTTAACAATTAATTCTAAATCCGCTGTAGGATAAAAACCATGCTGCGTTAACCAATGTCGTTTTTGTTGATTAAATTCTGTCAATTGTTGCTTGCTATGATTTTGTTCATCTTCACGCGCATTAATCGTTAGCGATAATTGCTGCATCTGTTGTGCAAAATGTTCGATCTCATGTTCGAGTGCTAAAATCGATTGATCAATTGCATCTAAATCATATTCCTGGCGTTTTCGTGCGTGAGAAAATGCAATGTAACCGATCATCAAGATCCCCGCAAGCAATAAACCAAACCCAGAGCGTATTAATAATTGATTGAGTGGTTGGAATTGATTATATAACCAAATCAACCCCCCTATCAATAGCATCAGCAATCCGACTAAATAATCGGATGGTCGTGTCACTTCTTTCAATTGCTCTTTTAAATTTATGGCTTGATGTTCAAAATATGTAATCTGTTGCTGGCGCTGAGCAATTTGATTTTGGACATCTTTTCGTTGATCAATAAAATGTTTTCGTTCAATGCCGATACGGTCAATTTGTCGCTCTATCTCAGCAGTTTGGCTTAATAATGATTCTGCTTCTTCATAAGGTATCGTTTTTTGTTGATTAATCTTATCTGGATAAAATTGACCTCTTTGAGCTAGCTGATTGAGGCGATGCTCAATCTCAACCAACTGTCTCTCTAACTTCTCTAAATTATTGTAATCCTCTTTAGCTTGAATCGTCAGTTGTAGCCACTGTTCTCGCTCTGTCGTCCGATTATTGGCCCATTCGAGTCGAGTTTCTTGTTTTAATTGCGACTGTAGCTCTTCGAGTCGCGATGCAAGACTTACATTTTCATTTTGAAGCCGTTCAACCATCGCTTCCGTATTGGTCAATTCAGTATTGAGTGTGTTTGTAATTGGGATATAAGTCAATTCACCCAATTCTTTTCGAACTTTAACTAACCGTTGATAAATTTGATACATCGCCAGAAGTTGTTCCGATTGATGCAAGGCAATTTCTGCTTCTTTTATGGCTGCAATATTTTGTTCGATTTGCAATTCAACTTGTTGTTTTTGGGCGATAAATTGTTGATACGTATCATTTTGACTTTCATATTGAGCCGTGCGCTGTTGTAATTCTTCATATTCATTCAACAGAACATTGAGTGGTGGAACTGACCCTCCTTTTTTATATAGCTGAGTCGATTGTTTCTCCAAATGATTTGACAGCTCAATAAATTTATCACTACCTAATGTACCAATCCCCAAAAAGTAATCGTTCAGTTGGTCCGAACCAATATTCGCTAGTTCTTGTAAATTCGCTAATGTAAATGAATAAAAACTATCATACAAGTTAACATCGAGTCCCGCCAAAATTTGATCAAGTTGACTCTCAGGTAAAATTTGTCCATCAGGGGTAGTAATAGTCACACCCGATTGCGTTCTTTCAACCCATACGTCACCCATCGTAGTTTCTCTCAATAAAAGACGACCGCCATATTTTTCGCTTGTTTTGGGCTCATAAGTATTGAGTTGATTCACTCGACGATGGCGGGTCGGAAAACCAAACAAAATAGAACGAATAAAGGATTGTAAAGTGGATTTGCCCGCTTCATTCTCACCCACAAAGAGTTGGAGCCCATCACTCAATTCAAATTGTTGATTAACCCATTTTCCATAACCATAGATATCTATTTTATCGATGATCATTGAACTCCCCCTCTTCTTATCGCTCCATCCCGACAGATTGAACGATTAATTCTTTAGCTTGATTAATATAATCTTCAGATAATGCTAATAACTCTTCTTGCTCAAAGTAACGGCGAACGATTGGATGCGCCAAGAAGTCGTCTAGAACTTCCTTCCGATTTGATACCTCAGACATTGCCTGCTCTACTTCTGTAAATTGATCCTTCAATGCTTGATCAAATTCAAACACATTAAAATTCCGAAGATTAGCAAGTTCAAATTGATTCACAAGTACAAACTGGTCACCTTTCATCCGAGTTGTAATCACTTCGAAAAGCTCTCCTTGCTGAATTTGTTGCCAGAGATCTGCGTTCAACCGTTGTGACTGTAATAAATGGACTGTCAAAATAAAGGAGACAGATTCTTCGATTGCACGTTGCTCATATTGATTCAGTTGAGAACGAATCAATTCAACCAAGTCATTGGCAGACGCATCAACTGGACACTCAATTTCACAATTTTCCCAAATAATTTCTGCCAGAGGGATAAATTCATTTTTAATAACGCTGCCTTCGACTAACTCGATTAGATAACATCCATGAGCTCCGACTTCATTCCGGTGACGTCCCTGTGGCGTTCCAGCATATTGAATGAGTGGAAATTCAGATAGTATCTGTGGTTTATGAATGTGACCTAGAGCAAAATAGCTATATTGTTTGTCTTTTAAATCTTGCAGTGTGAAAGGAGCATACCGGTTTTGTTGAGGATGACTCGTTTGCAAGGCCCCATGCAAGAGTCCAATCACATTCGAACGATTGTCTTGATTTACTGGAAATTGATCGATCATCCGCTCCGTTAATGATTGATGACAATAACTAAAGCCGTAGACCGTCAACGTTTCTTCATTTCGAGTAGTTAATTGGACTTTCGATACGCTCTCATCTTTTAAGAGATGGATGCCCTCAGGGTAGTGCAACTGAGAATACCCTTCACGGATAAAATCGTGGTTACCATGACAGAAGACAACTTGAATTTCTTCTTGCAATAATCGCTCTAACTGTTGATTAAAGAAGCGTTGAGCTTGAATTGTTTGACGCTGACTATTATAAATATCTCCGGTAATCAACATAACATCAATCTGATTCGTAATCGCATAATTAACGCATGATTCAAAGGCTTGATAAGGGGCTTGAATTAACGCTCGATGAATTGATTTTGATGTATGGCTCATCCCTTGAAAAGGGGTGTCCAAATGTAAATCACTAATATGGATTATTTTCACCTTGCTATCGCTCCTTTCATTATAATAAAAGCCAACTGCTCGTCGAATAAATGACACTGACAGCTGGCTTTCTGGTTAGATCGGTAATTATTTATGATATAAATCACTTAATGGTTGGGTAATAACGCGATTCAGATCATTAATTAAGTAACTCATTTGTTGTTCTTTAAGAATTAAATCACTAATTAATTCATCCAGTCCTACTTGCTCTGTTAAAGCTTGGATTTTCTCTAAATCTGCCTCTTCCATCTCTTGACCCGTCATTTGTTGGCTTTGTAACTTAACACTCAACTCGCTAAATTCTTCAAATAATTTCTTGCTAGTCTCATTTGCTTGAATACGTTCAAATGCTTCTTTTAACGCATTATATTGACTTGATTCGCGAATCTCTCTTTCAAGTTGATTGGCTGTGTCATAAATATTTGTTTCTGACATGCTCTCACTCCTTTATCATTTCATTCATTTTATCATTTTTTTAATAAATTATCTATTCATCCTAGAAGATAATAGGTTAATTCAGTAAACTTTTAATGGTTTCAGAGATATTTTCACTCGCATACTGAAGTTGTTCCATTAATTTTGTAATATTCTCACTGAACCACTCGCCCATTTGGGAAAGAAATTGATCTGCTTGATCTTCCCAGTGTCCTTCAGACGAATCAACTTCTTCAGGTATTTCCCCACCTTGCGAAGCAGCAGTTACTTGAAACGGTGTTTGGTTAGAATAACTCATTAAGCCGGTCGTTTGGACATTGAATAGACTCCCTAGACCACTTGGCATTAATTCATCAAGCGAGACACCGCCTTCTTCATCTAATCCGACCCATGTCGCAATCACAAAGTCTGGCGTGTAACCTACCATCCAGCGGTCACGCGTTGCCATATTTCCTTCACTTACTTCTGTACTCCCTGTTTTACCCGCGAGTTGACCATAATCAGGTCCCGCACCGTAACCCGTACCGTACCCACCATAAGTATCAAGCATCATTCGGGTCATCTCAAGGGCAACTTTCGACGTCATTACCATATGCTTCGTAGGACGTTCGTTAGAATAAATAACTTTCCCAGATGTATCTTCAATACGGCGAATCAAGGCACTTTCTAGGCGAATCCCTCGATTTGCAAAGGCACTATAAGCATTTGCTAATTCCAATGGACTAATTCCTTTTTGCATTGCTCCTAGAGCTAATGTCAGTGCTTCATCTTTTGGATCGATCGTAATTCCAAATTGCTTCAATTTATTAACCGATGTACCAATACCAAGTTTATCCATCAAATAAACAGCGGACGTATTTTTACTTTGGGCTAAAGCATAATACAACGGTGTTTCGCCACTCGGTTCCGTATAATGATTATAGTTTTCGGGTGCGTAATGATCTGGACCGTAGCCTTGAACTACGTCAGGAACTAATGTATCTACTTGATACCCCGCTTCAATAGCTGGTACATAGACAGCTAATGGCTTAATGGTCGATCCTGGAGAGCGGCGCATATCGATCGCTCGGTTAAAACCTCGGAACACATAATCTCCTCGTCCTCCATAAAGCGCGGCAACACCTCCTGTTTTCGGATCAATTACGACACTAGCACTTTGAACGAGCGGTTCTCCGCTTCCATCATCAGGAAAAACCCAAGTATTCGCATAGGCTTGATCAATCACTTGTTGATAAGCTGGGTTCAAATATGTATAAATTCGATAGCCATTTCGTAATAATTCTTGTTCAGGAATATCAGCACGCTCAATCGCTTCATCGATCACCGCATCAAAATATTGTGGAAATTGATGGTGCTGATAAGAATTATACGCATCTGCTAAGTAGATACCTGATTGATCTAGATATGCTTCATCTTCAGGTGTAATCGTCTCGTTTTTTGCCAGAACGCTTAGTACTACATTACGTCGCTCAATCGCTGCGTCATAATCATCAATTGGATTATAGATGGACGGTCCTTTAAGAATACCTGTTAATACGGCACTTTCATTCCAATCTAAAGTAGCCGCAGAATGCCCAAAATACTTCATTGAGGCATCTTCTACCCCCCAGACTCCATTGCCAAAATAGGCATGATTCAAATACATTTCAAGTATTTGATCTTTTGAATAGTGCTTCTCAACTTCTAATGCAAGGAAGAACTCCTTTAACTTTCGTTGTAAGGTTTGGTCTAGGCTAAGGAAAGCATTTTTTACAATTTGTTGAGTAATCGTACTTCCTCCACCACCACTGGCATTTCGGTTAATCAACAGCCGGACAAAAGCACGTCCCATTCCGAGCGTATCAAACCCATTATGTTCATAAAATCGTTTATCTTCTACACTTACTACAGATTGGCGCATTTGCGGAGAAATCTCACTCAATTCAACATAAGATCCTTTTTGTGACGAATAACTTCCTACCTGTGTATCATCATAGGCGTAGAGGGTTGTTTGAGAACGCAAAGCATCTTGTAGTGTCGATACACTGGTAGTCTTCGCAATAAAAACTAAGTAACTTGATGTAATTAAGGCAACTAATAATCCAATAAAAATCAGCCATTTCCATCCTCGATAATAAGTCCACATGTACTTAAAACGATAGGGTCGATTATGTCGTCTCAACTGCTTCCCTCCTTTAATCATTGTAATTGTATTATAGCATTGAGTTGTGAATTATTTTAGAAGATAAGACAGAAAAAAACCAGCCGATCACTCTTCTCAGAGTAAATCGCTGGCTTCTTAGGTTAATCATAACCTTTCGAATCGCAAAACAATACCAAAAGGTATTATCAATCAGCATTGTTCACAGCAAGCTGATACGCATCGTCTTCCTGACTTGAGATTAAACTCAGATGCTTGCATTGGACAATATAAGCTATTGTCATTCGACTCATCGCATGACAATCATTATAGACGAATCGAAGTGATTGTCAAGCGTGTGGAGATTAGTTCGATTTAAGTTTATTTCTTATTTGACATTACTTCCACACGATACCCATCTGGATCCGTTACGAAGAAATATTTATTATCGCTACCAGATAAGCTCTTGAATTCGGTCATCTCATAACCTGCAGCTTTAGCTTTCTCATAGGTTGCTTCAAGATCATCCACACCGATGGCTAGATGACTAAACCCATTCCCAATTACATAAGGATCGCTCTCGTAATTATAAGTTAACTCGAGTTCAAAATCTCCCTCTGGGGCAATTAAATAACATAAAGTAAATTTATCGTCTGGGTAATCTTTTTCACGATTAACCTTTAAATCAAATAACTCCATATAAAATTTCTTTGACGCCTCTAAATCTAATACGCGATAACATGCATGTAACATTTTTACTGCCATCTTCTTACTCCCTTTCTTTTATTAAATATCCATCGAATCAAATGCGAATGGTACTAATTCGCTAACGGTCGTTGTTAAAATTGTTCCATCCTGCCTCGTCAAATACACCGGGGTATCTGCATCACAAAATTCAACCATCACTTGACGACAAATACTACAAGGTGATAAAAAATCCTCTGTTTGTCCCGCTACAGCAATACTTTCAATGCTTTTAGGTCGGTATCCTTGACTAACCGCTGAAAAAATTGCACTGCGTTCCGCACAGTTCGTCGCTCCAAATGACACATTCTCAATATTCACTCCCGTATAGATCTTTCCATCCTTCATTCGAATGGCACAGCCCACAGGGAAATTAGAATAAGGACTATAAGAATGCGTCATCGCTTCACGAGCTCTGTTCATTAATTCAACTATGTGTTGTTCCATAAGCCCTCCTAATGTCTAGGCTAACTGCTCAACAGCTTGTTGAACATCAAAATATAGGTGGTCCGATGAGTCTATTAATAATGGAACACCGACGGCGGTTTGGCGGATCGCATCAAACTCATTTCGTTGATCACGATATTGGAGAAACTGCTTTAAATTCGCAATCGATTCATTAATATTTATGGCTTCATATGGAATTTGATGTTGGTCCAATTGGGCCATAAAAGGTTCTGTCTGAGGACACTTATCACTATAAAATAATCGATTCACTAATCACTCAACCCTTTCCAACCTCTAAATATTAATTTTATTGTATCAAATATTTGCGCCAGACAATAATAAATTGATTTAATTTTCAGAAAAGATATAATACGGATGTTATTAAAATTTGAATAAAGGAGTTTGTATCATGGAACAACAACTGAAACACCCTGGACAGAACTGGTTATTCCGTTTTGTCAAAGGAATGTTTATCGGGTCTGGTTTTATTATTCCAGGAGTAAGTGGGGGTGCTTTAGCAGCCATCTTTGGGGTCTACCAACAAATTATTACATTTTTAGCGAACCCCTTTAAAAAATTAAAAGAAAACATCTTATTCTTTATACCGATTGGACTGGGTGCATTATTTGGCATTGGAATTTTAGCATGGGGTGTAAGTTACTTACTGCAAAATTATCAAACGATTGTTAGCTGGTTCTTTGTTGGGGCGGTCGTTGGTACACTTCCAGCACTCTGGCAAGAAGCTGGCAGTCAAGGCCGAACACTTCAAAGTTATCTAACAGCGATCATCGCTTTTATCGCTGCTCTGGCCCTTTTATTTTATGGGAATCAATTATTTACTGAAGAAGTTCCCGCTCATTTCATATCATGGATGGTGTGCGGTGGATTAATTGCTTTAGGTATTTTAATTCCGGGATTGAGTCCGTCTAATTTTATTCTTTATATGGGACTTTACGAGAAGATGTCCGATGGTTTTAAACACTTTGATCTATCGGTCATTATTCCGATCGGTTTGGGTGGCATTGTTATTCTACTCGCTTTAGCAAAGCTGATTGAATGGATCTTTAACCATTATTACACGCTCTTCTTCCATTTTATTTTTGGAGTCGTCGTTGCCTCAACATTGATGATTATCCCTACTCATTATCCGGCCTCATTCGGTTGGGTACAATATACTTTTTGCGTTGGAATGTTAGTCTTAGGTACTGCGCTGGGACACTGGATGACGCAACTGGAAGCAAAATACAAGTAAACAAAAACTCGTCTACCTCTTGAACTGACCCCCTAAAGTTGGACCAAGAAAAATCCAACTTTAGGGGGTATTTGTATGGCTAAATATCGTTTAGAATTCAAGATGAAAGTGGTCGCAGAGTATCTTTCTGGAACCATCAGCTTAAGATCATTGGCTAAAAAATATCAGTTCAAATCGACTATTCAAATTAGAACATGGATCAACGCTTATCAAACTTTAGGTATAGAAGGTTTAAAACGTTCTCGCAAAAGTAATTCATACAGTGTAGAATTTAAGTTGAAGGCAATTACGTTGTATGAAGCAAGTGAGAAGTCCTATCAAGACGTAGCGAATGAGTTGGGATTAAATAATCCAAGTCTCATTGCTAGATGGCGTCAAGAGTACCATAATCAAGGGGTTGAAGGACTTTCTCGAAAACGAGGGAGGCCACCGATGTCTAGAAATAAACAATCTAAAAACAAAAATCAAATGGATTCTCAGCCACTGAAAATAACGGATTTAGAACGGGCAAACAATCGCATTAAAGAGCTTGAATATGAGCTTAAAATGCAGACCATTAAAAATGAGTACTTGGAAATGCTAAGGAGCTTGCGGCTACAGAAAGCAACGAAGACAAAGCAAGAATCATCCACAAGCTCCGTCAACAAGAAAGATTTACCTTAACTGAGATTCTTGCGGCAATCAACTTCCCTAAATCCACCTATATGTATTGGCAGTCTCAATGGAAAAAACCAGATCCAGATCAAGAAGTAAAAGAAAAAATAATGTCAATCCGTGAGGCACATTCAAATTATGGCTACCGTCGAATTCATGCAAAACTTGTAAAAGATGGCTTGAAAATCAATCGAAAGAAAGTTCAACGCATCTGTCAAGAATTAAAGATTCAAGTCAAAAACTTTGGACGCAAATATCGTCGATATAATAGTTATAAAGGCATTGTCGGACAAATTGCACCCAATCGAATCAATCGTCGATTCGAAAGCTCGATACCGTATCAGAAGATTACGACGGACACAACAGAGTTCAAATACTATGAAGCAGATGATTCGGGCAAGCTTCAAGTAAAGAAATTATATTTAGATCCTTTTATGGACTTGTACAATCTAGAAATCATTAGTTTTAAAGTTTCTCATCAGCCTAATAAAGAAACGATGCTTGAAGCATTAGTGGAAGCGATTGAAGTTTCAAAAGACTGCTCTTATCGACGAACCTTCCATTCAGACCGTGGTTGGGCTTATCAAATGAAAGAATATCAAGCGTTATTGGAAGAACATCAAATATTTCAAAGTATGTCACGTAAAGGCAACTGTTACGATAATGCACCGATAGAGAATTTCTTTGGTGTAATGAAACAAGAGATGTATTATGGAAAAGTTTATCGAAGTTACAAGGAATTGGAACAAGCAATCATTGATTATATTCGTTACTATAACGAAGAGCGAATTAAGGAAAAGTTGAGCTGGTTAAGTCCTGTTGAATATAGACAGGCACAAACTGCTTAAGGATTAAATCCTATACACATAAAAAAGAGACAAGCAAAATATGCTTATCTCTTTGGTCCAACTAATTGGGGTCACTCTATCTTTTGAAAGGTAAGCGAGTTTTTTTTAGTTATTACTCGGTTTCAAGTGTATATTCAATATTATCGAATACTAATTTATCATCTTCAATTTGTGCGTCAATGACAACAACTTTGTTATATCTAACTCTTAGAACGTTATCTTTATTATAGATATCAATTCCATTAAATTCTATAATAAACGATCCATTTATTTTAACGACATATTGAACTTGGTCATAAATTTTAGACAATTCTCCATAAATTACTCTATCAGCAAGACCTTGTTCTTCGAGTTCCTTAGCTTTTGAAACTAAAGACTCATTCGGTTGATTTTGACTTGGCATAGTTGGATTTGCATTTTTAATTGCCGCTTCGTCTTCTATTTGTAAGTATGGTATGATTTCAATAAATTTTTCGTATATAGCACCTCCAGCAAAAGATAGGATTAATGAATCTTCCGAAATTAAAATTTGTTCAATAACCGCATTTTCGTCTGAAGTTGTATATACTTTGTAATTTTCCTCAGCAAATATATTTTGTGAAGGTAACAGCCACACGATAGACACGATGGTTAAAAATAATTTTTTCATTTTATCCTCCTTTTATTAAAAACATTTGCAAAATCGACAGTACTTAGCTCGATACTATCTCCATTGTACAAAAGTTTTAATTTTTTTCAACACTTTATTATATTTTGATTAAAATATTTTTTCGTTTTTAATATTATTTTAAAAGTGTCGAAATAGGACAACGAAAGAAATGGCAGTTAAAAATAGATTTTAATTAAAACATATTATGAATGTTTTTTGAACCAATCTTTGATAGCTTGAATGCGAGCCACTCGCAAATTAGGTAGTCCATTGCGCGAAAGTCCATGGCTAGAAGATGGAAATTCAATCATCTTCGTATCAATTCCCTTTTTCTTCATAGCAATATACATTTGCTGGGCTTGTTCAAGTGGACAGCGATAATCCTCTCGACCATGGAGAATTAATAGTGGCGTTTTTGATTGGTGAGCGTACTTCAATGGCGATAAATTCCACAATCCTTCACTATCCGATAGATCACGCTCAAGTTGGCACTCTACAAAGAAAGCGCCAATATCACTCGTTCCATAGAAGCTAATCCAATTACTGATGCAACGTTGCGTACATGCCGCACGGAAACGATCGGTATGGCCTACAATCCAGTTGGTCATAAAACCACCATAACTGCCTCCTGCTACATACAAATGGGATTGATCAATTTCAGGATGTTGTTCAAGCACGTAATCTAATCCTGTCATCAAATCTTGATAATCCACATTACCATAATCACCTAAAATTGAAGCGACATGCGCTTGTCCATAACCATTCGATCCGCGTGGATTGAGCATCATCACACCATACCCTTGAGCAGCAAAATATTGCATTTCATGGAAGAATGTTTCTCCATAACAAACTTGTGGTCCACCATGAATATATAAGATCGCTGGATGTGACTTCTCGTTAGCGCTACTCTCCTCTACTGGAGGTAAATACCAACCATATATCGGCTGTCCGGTTGAATCAGTATAATTAATTTCTTCAGCTGCTTGATAATGATATTCTGTCGTAGCGTTCGGATCATAAACTAATGTCAGTGTTCGTTCTTCAATATCAAACTTTCCTAAGGCACTCGGCAAAGATACTGATGAATACGTCACTGATATTTCCTTGCTACCAGGACAAATATTACCACCTGTGAGATGTAACGGCTGGTCTAGTAGACAATGGTAATTCCCCGCAATATCTCCTCGATAGAGATCGGTTCGCCCTTGCGCTGTGACAATAAATAAAAATGCTTCATCATCGAGCCATTCAATGGGAAACTCTTCTTTATTTTGTTGGAAATCTGCCACAATAATGTCCCCAATATAATCATCAAATTCAGGGTTAATAGCAGTTAACTGACCCGTAGCAACTTCATAGCGATACAATACTGGAAGCGTCACAAAAGCATAGTCAAACGTATTTGCAATCATGAGTAAATCTGTTTGACTCGGATTCGCACTCACGAAAGATATTGAGCCTTTCTTTGGTGGAATCGCAATTAATGTATCTTCTCCATTTGAAAGATTGTGCCGATATAAATTCTCTCCAAGCTGCCATTCATCGTGGTAGCTACGGCTTTCAGACCATAGAAGATAGTTCTCATCTCGAGCTACAAAATTAACTTTAAACGGTTTAGACCGTTCCATTATTTGCTCGGATTTTAGTGAATTTAGGTCTAAATTCGATAAGTAGTACGCTTTATCATATTCAAGATAACCTGCGCCATCGGCTTTATATGTTAGGTCTTCAACGATGACTGCTTCCGGTTTTTCTGATTTTTCAGCCTGTTCAGCACCCTCTTTATCTTGAGTTGCTTCACTCCATTGGTAATAAATGGAGTGGTCATTTGCCTGTAAGTAATGACTAATGCCTTTCGGTACTTTCGTTAACTGCTCTGCAGCACCTCCTTCGAGAGACATGCGGAATAATTGTGCTTTTTTATCTTCAGTGTGATTTGAGATAAAGAATAAATATCGTTGATCAGTACTTAAAGTTAAATGTTGATTGACAGTTCCACCAGGGCTCCACACTTTTACTTCTTCCGTCTCTGTATGGTAACTTTTAATCGTTTGAACATAATGATTGGAATCCATTTGAAGTTCTGTTTCAATAAAGAATATTAATTTACCAACTTGAATCGGGTTGCTCACACTTTTTAGTTGTTCGAGTGCTTGTATATCAACTAATTTCATCGTTTCCTCCGCTTAATTAAAAATTCGCGCAAATGGATCTAAACTAATTTGTTGATCTAGTACTTGCTGGGCATAAATTTTTGCACTAAAAAGTGAATGATCGCGATAATTACCACATTCTTTTGCGGTAGTTGCTTCTACGTGGTCAGCTTCAGTCACAATTTTCAACACATCTTGAACAGCTTGTTGAATTTCCTGAACCGAATGTTCTCCCCAAATCACTAAGTAAAAGCCAGTGCGACACCCCATTGGCGAAATATCAATCACACCTTCTAGCTCATCACGTAGATGAATGGCTAGAAAATGTTCCAAAGTGTGGACTGCTGCTGTTGGGAGTGCATCTTGATTCGGTTGGATGAAGCGAATATCGTACTTTTCAATGCGCGATCCCTCTTCAGAAACTTCAACACCTGCTAACCGAATATAGGGAGCTTTTACTGCGTTATGATCTAGACTAAAACTTTCAACTTTTGCCATGATTTATTCTCCTTTTCTTTCACCAAATTTATATCGCTTTATTAAGGTAATTTCTTACCGGTACTTCGATAAATTTCGTACCATTCTGGACGGGTTAATTGAACTTCGCTTGCTTTAGCAATGGCTTCAACACGCGCTGGATTCATCGATCCTACCAGCGGTTGCATCTGAGCAGGATGACGCAATATCCAAGCAATAACCATCGCTTCAAAGGATACACCGTACTGATCAGCACAACGCGTTAACGTCTCCGTTAATTGTTGGTAGTCCGGATGCTTCATAAAGAGTCCCTCTTGTAAATTGACGTGGAACGGTGACCAAGGCTGCAACGTCATTTGGTGAATTCGACTATAGTTTAGCAAATCACCACTGCGATCAACCGATGCTTCGTTAACTAGATTGACGTTAAATTGTTGATCAATTAATGAGGCATAGGCTGGGCCAAACTCAACTTGGTTAATCTCTAATGGTCGCTCAACCGCAGTTTTTAAATATTCAATTTGCCCTGCACTATAATTGGATACACCAAAATGTCTAACTTTTCCTGTTTGATATAAATGATCAAATGCCGCAGCAACTTCTTCAGCCTCCATCAACGTATCTGGACGATGTAATAATAAAACATCGAGAAAATCAACTTGGAGCCGCGATAATATTTGATCGACTGAAGAGAGAATATGCTCTTTGGAATGATCATAATAGCCGCTACAAATTCCCACCTTCGATTGAATTAAAATTTGATCCCGGTGAATCGAACTCTTTTTGAGTGCTTGACCAAAAATTTCCTCCGATTTTCCGTCACCATAAATATCTGCATGGTCAAAATAATTAATACCGACTTGGTGCGCCGTTTCAATGAGTTCTGTCGCTTCTTCAACGGTTTTATGTTGCATACGCCAGCAGCCTAACGCTACCGTACTTGCCTTTAAGTTACTTTTTCCAATTTGTATTTGCTTCATGATTTTTCCTTTCTAGAGGGTTGCTCACTATATTGAATTGTACTTTGGACAGCTCTTTGCCAACCAGCAAATAATCGTTGACGGGTTCCTTCAGTCATCTTCGGTTGCAATAAAGCCGACTGCTCAATACCACTTGGTAATTGATCCAATGAATCCCAATAGCCCACAGTCAATCCTGCCATATAAGCAACACCTAAGGCGGTTGTTTCCAACTGGACACTTCTTCGAACCGGAATTCCTAATATATCTGCTTGAAATTGCATCAAATAATTGTTTTTAGCCGCGCCACCGTCGGCTTTTAAGACTGTGACATCGAGATTAGTATCTTTCATCATCGTATCAACTACATCACGTGACTGATAAGCGATCGCTTGAAGCATCGCTTTAGCAAAGTCAGCTCGATTCGTTCCACGGTCAATGCCATAGATTGCCCCGCGAGCCTGTGTATTCCAATATGGGGCGCCCATCCCAGTAAAAGCAGGTACGATATATAAATCATCACGCTCATGTGATTGCATTGCTAATGCTTCTGAGTCACTCGCTTTTTCAAATAATTCCAATCCATCACGTAGCCATTGAATCCCTGCGCCCGTAATAAATATCGAACCTTCAAGTGCATAATAGGTATTATCCTGTAATTGATAAGCAATCGTCGTAACGAGATTATGTTCAGATAATTGCATTTGCTGACCGATATTCATCATAACAAATGACCCCGTACCGTATGTATTCTTTACTGTGCCAGGCTCAAAGGCCTGTTGTCCGAACAATGCAGCTTGTTGATCCCCGGCTACGCCTGCGATAGGGATTTGTTCCCCATAAAAATGATAGGTCTGCGTATAACCAAAGATTTCTGAATTAGACTTAACTTCCGGTAACATGACCTTAGGAATATTAAATATCTCCAACAACTCTTCATCCCACTCGAGCGTTTTAATATTATATAACATCGTCCGAGCGGCATTCGTAACATCCGTTGCAAAGACTTTACCTTCGGTTAATTGATAAATTAGCCATGTATCAATTGTACCAAAACATAACTCTCCTGCCTCGGCTTTAGCTTGAGCATCAGGCACTTTATCCAAAATCCATCGAATCTTTGTTGCAGAAAAGTATGGATCCACCTTCAATCCTGTTTTCGATTGAATGAGTGTTTCGTAACCTGCTTCAATCAGTTGATTCGAGATGGCTTCTGTCTGACGGGATTGCCATACAATCGCTGGATAAATTGGTTTGCCGGTCTGACGGTCCCATACAACCGTTGTCTCGCGCTGATTGGTAATCCCAATCGCTGCAATTTGATGGGGTTGGAGATTACTTGTAATCAACACTCTTGAAATGACATTTTGCACACTTTGCCAAATTTCTAATGGATCGTGTTCTACCCAGCCATTTTCTGGGTAGTATTGAGAGAATTCTTCTTGCGCAACGGCAACAATCTCCCCTTGATGATTGACGATGACAGCTCGACTGCTCGTCGTTCCTTGATCAATCGCCATAATAAATTGTTTTTGCAACGCTTTCACCTCACTTTCATTTCATTTTATGGTAGTCCTTATATGAATTCAAGCAAAAAAAGAATTACCCATCAACGAGTAATTCTTTCAGAAATTATTTCTCGTACTGCGCACGAGGACCCCCAATATATTTAGGACGACTGCGTAATGCTGTTACATGAGCGCCACCTAGCTCTTTAATGGTTGGACGAACAGGGACTTGAACATGCTGAACGTGCATCCCGATAAATGTGTCACCAACATCAATCCCACCCGATACACAGACATGTTCAACATTAACTGGATCATCAAATTGATTATAAGCAGCGACCGAGGCAGCGCCTCCGGCATGCATTGCTGGCACTACATTGACAATTTCCCAGCCATGTTGAATCGCATCGGCTCTCTCTACCACCAGACTGCGATTTATATGTTCGCACCCTTGAACACATAAAAACATTTCGCGTTCCTTCAAGGCTGCTAAAAGAACACGAATAATCATTTCACCAACATCAGCATTAGATCCTTTTCCAATTCGTTCGCCCATCACTTCACTTGTACTACACCCTAACACAAACCCTTGTCCTGGCTGTGGATTCAGTTGATTAAGGACATCTTGAACGATTTCACGCCAAGTATTTTCTAATTCATTTAAATTCATCCTTCTCACCTCAATCTTATTATAACGCTTTTTTAAAAAACAAAAAAGCCAATACCAACGTATTAGCTTCAATACTGTGAATTCACACTATTTAGTTAGACGATTCGCTCGCTCATGGGTCAGCTGGCAATAACGCTTATACCATATATCGATAAAACTTGGTGAAAAAGGACCACGTTCCTCTTCTATCCAACGTACTAACTCTTGGATTTGATCTTTAATGATTGTATCAATTTCATTCGAGTAATGGTATTTTCTACCATGTAGTTCATATTCATCCAAATCTAATAAGCGTTTTTCTCCATCCGGAAATACCTTAATATCCAAATCATAGTCTATATACTTTAATGCTTCTCTATCCATCACATAAGGTGAGGCCAAGTTGCAATAATAGGTCACACCGCGTTTACGCAGCATAGCAATGATGTTAAACCAGAAATGCTTATGGTAGTATACTAAAGCGACTTCTCGAGTAACCCAGCGTCGTCCATCCGATTCAATTACAAGTGTGTGATCATTGCATGCAATCAATGAATTTTCACTTGTCTTCAACACCATATTGTCTCTCCAAGTACGGTGCAGCGAACCATCATGTTTATAACTCTTAATAGTGATGAATTCTCCTTCACGAGGTTGCTTCATCACCTAACCTACTTTCGTTAAAGGCAAGATATTTTATCCGCCAAATTCACTTCGTCAAACATTATATCATACCCTAATTATTTTGTAAGGTGATAAAGCTTTTATTATGATTTTATTTGTTTCATTAATTTTTGCTGTAAGGTGGACAAAGGTAACTCAGCCATTTGAGCCATACTTACCCATTTTAATGATTCAAAATTGGATATTGCTGAATCGTTTAATGTAACTTCTACAAGGGTCACTGTCCACTTGCGATGGCTAAATTGATGGATAATGGTAGGTGCTTGTAACTGATCACCATTAAATTGAATCAACTGAGCTTGTTGCAAGAGTGATTCGGTAATTTCGGGATATTGTTCCAACAGTGGCTCCAATAACTCATGCTGAGTCACACCTTCCATGACCATCTCAACATCTGACATGGGAAAATGCCACAATCCATGAAGTAACTCATCTTCTCTATGTTGCCGCACTAAGTATTCTCCTTCAACATTTCGAATAGCATAGGCAAATTTCATTTGTGGGATCACTTTAACTTTTTTCGCTTTAATCGGAAATAAATGCGCCGTTCCATTGTGATACGATTGATCAAAATCTAATAGTGGACTTTCAAGCGGCTCGTAATTCGTCGGCGTCATAATCGTTGCGCCAATATCCATTAAAGCTTGGTTAAAATCTCCAGGCCGCTTTGGATCAATCAATTGGTATAAGTATGCGGCCATACGTTTACGCGTACTCGTTAACGTTATATCTTGTTCAATCTCAAATAAACGGCTCATAATTCGCATCACGTTACCATCGATAGCAGGTTCCACTAACCCAAAAGCGATACTCCCGACCGCCCCAGCGGTGTAGGGCCCTATTCCTTTCAAGGATAAAAGCCCTTCTAATGTCTGAGGCATCTCCCCCTCATATTCCGACATTATTTGTTGTGCGGCAACTTGTATATTGCGCACACGCGAATAATACCCCAGTCCTTGCCAGAGCGACAACAGCTCCGCTTCACTGGCAGTAGCCAATGCTTCAATCGTCGGCAGCGCCTCAATAAAACGTTCATAATATGGCTTCACCGTATCTACTTGTGTTTGCTGCAACATAATTTCGCTAACCCAAATATAATAAGGATTATCCGTTCGACGCCACGGCAGGTCCCGTTGATGTTGGTCGTACCACCCTAATAATTGTTCACGAAAAGATTGGATTTTGGCTTCAGACCAATTCAGTGGGTACTGTTCAATCAATTGTTGTTTAGCGTTGCTCTTCAAAAGCCTCCTCCTTATCTAATAGCCATTGTTGGATTAAATCATAATCATATCCTTTGCTGTAAAGCCCGCTGGATACACGGTGTTGGAGCTCATATCCAGTATATTTACGTTGATGACGACGCAATAGGCGTTCTCCTTCTCGATTTAGACGATCATATTGTTCTTCGGGATTGCTCGAAAATTCAACTTGATCAATGGATTCTTGAATAACTTCTCTATCGAAGCCTTTTTGTAATAAATATTGATACAACTTATTTTTTAACATTGCTGGAGGATATTTCGTTTTACTGCGACAATATTTTTCAGCTAAGTCGAATGCATTTTCCAATTGTTGCGTCATTGGATATTCATCAAGCCCGGTCATAATATGGGACTCACTGATACCCCGCTGCTTTAATTCTTGCTGAATTTTTCGCGGTCCTTTTCGATTAAGGTTTGCAGCAGTACGCACATAACTTTTAGCGTATTCTTCATCATTTAAATAATTCATTTGAATTAATTTTTCAATTGTCCGTTCAATAGTCGCTTCGATATGTTCTAATTCAAAGGACTGTTGCATTAAATACTGACGCATCTCAGAAATCGAACGTAAGCCGTAACTTAAATAATTCAATGCCTTATCGATTACTTTATGTTCTTTTTCATGATGCGTTAATTGATCGAGTTGTGCTTGGGTCACTGTCTGTCCTTGGTACAGTCCCATTTGAATTAAGACTTCTTCATGGATTCCAACATAAAATTCCTCATCCACATAAATTGAATAACGCTCATGATTATTTTTTTGAAGTTCAATCTTCGTTATTTTCATGTTTACTCCTTCTATATATTAATCATCTCGATAGCTTGAGGAGCCACTTCAAACCCGCATCATTTTCTGATATGATACTATTATTAATGGACTGGAGGTGGCGAATTTGACACAACAATATATGATTTACGCACGAACCGCTGAGCTCGCTGGTAAGATCCTACTTGAATCTCGAGCAGAAAGTTACCGAGTGGAAGAAACGGCACGCCACTTCTTGTTGGCAAGTGGGTTGCCGGTGGCTGAGGTCAGTACTAATAACACGGGGCTGTATCTTACTTTGGCAGACCACGATAATAACATGATTCCTATTACTATGGTAACGAGAGTTCACAACTTTAGCAATCGTTTAGGACGAATTTATAAAGTGAACAATGTGTCCCGTCAATTAACAAGTGGACAAATCGATATTTATCAAGCTTATGATAAATTAGTCGAAATCGATCGAGCTGAATATAGTGAATTCAACAAAGATATTGCCAATATTTTTCTCGTAATGAGTTTTACAATGTTATTGGGCGGTGGACTGGTTGATATTTTAGCATCCTCTTTAGTCGGTACGATTGTTATGTTCTCTCGTATGCTTCATAAAAAATTAGGGCTTAATGAATTTATACGGGGTTCCGTCACCACTTTAAGTATTGCGCTTATTGCCCACGGTATAGACCGATTAGCACCGGGGTGGTATTCGCCGGACTTAGTAATTATTGCTGGATTGATGCCTCTTTATCCTGGAACGCTTGTAACCAATGGAATTCGCGATATGCTAAAAGGGGATTATTTATCAGGTGTTGCTTTTATTTCAGCCGCTTTAGTTACAGCCATCAGTCTTGCAATTGGTGTTGTACTGGGGATTTTTATCTTTAGAGGGGTGTTACGATGATTGCAGTCTTTACTCAATTGATAGGTGCCCTATGTGCTTCAATGGCGGCCGGAGTTACTTTCGAAATTCCCAGAATTTTTATCTTCCGAGCGAGCATCATCGGAGCCTTAAGTTATATGGTATTTTTATATGCACAAGGACGTTATGGAAGTTA
Source organism: Falseniella ignava (assembly GCF_002847645.1). Classification (NCBI taxonomy): domain Bacteria; kingdom Bacillati; phylum Bacillota; class Bacilli; order Lactobacillales; family Aerococcaceae; genus Falseniella; species Falseniella ignava. The sequence continues at coordinate 37,384 of NZ_PKHE01000009.1, read as the reverse complement.
TCCGGCATATTTAATTGCCTGTATATTTTTCACGGTCGCAGCTCATATTTTTGCTAGAAAATATAAAGCACCGGTCACGATCTTTTTAATTCCATCTTTCTTCCTTTATGTACCTGGAACTTCAATGTACCGGATGGCTCTATCCTTTATTCAATTAGACTACGTCCAGTCGCAACACTACCTCATCGATACTTTATCGATTGCAGGTATTATAGCGGTAGGTGTCTTCTTCGTTGACTCAATGGTCGAAATTATCGTTAAAATTATCAACCATCGCCATCGAATCATTGCCAATAAATAGTAAGATAAAGAATAACATACCCAACTCCCACAGCACATAGAGCTGTAGAAATTGAGTATGTTATTTTTTATGGTTGAACTAAATTGCTTGGCTCTTCATTTATAAAATTCATTGTATTGTCGAAAGCAATGCGTGCACGATGTGCCATCGCCTCTTTCGTATAATACCCAATATGCGGAGTTAAGACGACATTTGGTGCTTCCAATATTGGCTCGTCAGCTGATAAAGGCGGTTCAATATCATACACATCCAACCCTGCTCCAGCAATCTGACCATTCTTTAACGCTTCAACTAAATCATCCATTTTAATAATCGGGCCTCGCGCAATATTAATTAATATAGCCGATGACTTCATTTGACGAAGCTTTTCTGCATTGATAATATGGCGTGTCGAGTCATTCAGTGGTAGATGGAGTGAGACAATATCACTTTGTTGTAGGACTTCATCGAGCGTCCCATATGTCATACCTATTTCTTTGGCTTCAGCATTTTCAACTTGATCATAACCAAGTAGGTTTGCTCCAAAAGCTTTGAAAAGTCGCGCCGTCTCCATGCCGATTAATCCCGTGCCAATAATACCTACGGTCTTGCCACGAATCTCTTGTCCGATAATCGCTCCAGGGTAGTTCTCAGCCATTCTTAAATCGCGTTCACTCGGTCCAATCTCTCGATACAAACTAAGTGTCATGGCAATTGCTAGCTCTGCGACAGCTGTATTCGCATACCCTGCTGCATTACAAACTTTAATCCCTTTTTCGTCGGCTTTTTTTACGGGTACATGGTCCACCCCTGTAAAGGCCACATTAATTAATTTTAAATTCGGATTGCGAGCAATAACTTCCTCACTTATCGGTGTATTGGCTAACATAATAATATCTGAACCATCCGTACGTTTTAATAGCTCGGCCTCATCTGCCCACTTTGAATCATAATAAGTGAACTGGTGCCCCGATTCTTTGATTGGCTGCGCTAACGCTTCAATCAGCTCTTTAGGAACATTCAAAGGTACGATTAAACTTACTAACATTCTGTTCATCCTTTCTATCAATTCCAGTATCTTATCTACAGTCTACTATAACCGGCGGCGAACTGCATTGAATCCGTACCAGATAAAGTAATAGATGGCTTGAAAGAGAGGAAGTTTTTCGACATTACGATATAAATGCCATGTCCGTTTTAAAGCGGTCCATCGATTGCTAGAAATCGACCCTGGAACTTGACGATAATAATTCAATACTTCATCAAGACCATAAGCTTTGATATTCCGCTCGCGCATTAACATCAACCAAGTCGCTGTGTCTTGTCCGCGACGTAAATTCGGCATTCGAAAATCTCCCACGATTTGACGATTGATCATAACAGTTGAACATGCAATCGCAGTGTTCTTTAAAAGTTGACGGTAACTCGTCTTGAGTGGTATCGGAACAGAATCTTGAATGATTTCTCCTGATAAATTCATCCGGGCCAGCCCTGTGTAAGTAAAGCCATAGTGATGCTCTTGCATAAATTTAATTTGACGCTCTAACTTTTCAGGTGCCCATACATCGTCACTATCCACAAATGCAATATATTCTCCCTGCGCCTGTTCTAGCCCCGTATTACGTGCCACAGCCGCCCCTTGATTAACGGGTAAATCAATCACTTTAATTCTTTCATCCGCTTCAGCATAAGTTTGACAAATCGCAAGCGAATCATCTTGACTCGCATCATTCACTAAAATTAATTCCCACTGAGGGTAAGTCTGTTGTTGAATTGAATCGATGGTGGGTTGAATTAAGCCTGCACTATTATAGACTGGTGTAATAATCGAGATCAAACCACTCGTATAATCCATCTGTAATACCTCCTAAGGATTTAATTGTAGTATTCGAATTGGACAGTGGTAACGTTCGGTTAATTCACGTACCCGACGATACCATGCTTTATCCGTCTGTCCTGCTTGGATTATGATCATTATTTCATCTGGCGCATCCGCTAATTGGATTAATTGACCGAAATCTGTAAGATAATGACTTTCTGAGGAGAACGAATCCGTTTCAAACAAGTTGCCAATTTGATCGAAAATCCAACGTTGAGTAACCCTTGGATATTGAAAAGACTCCACTTGGCGCGCATGATCAAAATCACGCCATGAAAGAAGTTCATGTCGATCCGATAATTCCCATGAATATTCAAATGCGTATTGAATTTTTTCACTAAATAATCGTTTTAATAACATGACGCCAAAAGCTAAGATTGCTCCTAATAAAATTCCTAATACTCCGTACAAGATTAAAGGTTTAGCGCGGGTCGAACGATAGATATTCAATGTTTCGATAGTAGGTACAATCGATAATTCATCGATATTATCTAATTCTAAAATTTCCGGCTCACTTAGGAGTGTTACTCGCTGCCCTGCATCAAGAATATCTGGTTGATTTTGAAGTAAATCGTAATAAGCATTCGCGACCGCTAAATTTTCCTCTGCTGTTTTACCAACTAAGAAACGAAACGTAAAAACACCCGAAGCTGAGTCGCGCAATGCTGCAACGCCTCCTCGGAAGGCATAATTTTTATACAACTCTACTTGTCGTTCGCTATCTAATGTACGAGAAATATCAACTTGTGTCAACGATTCAATTTGTGAAACGACTGTTGGCGTACTAAATAGCTCGTCATAGGCATATGCGTTATTAAACAGTTGTCCGTCTTCTACTAGCACAATTGCTTTGAACGTAGCGGGTTGTTGCTGATAAACTTGTGTTAAATGATTGATAGGTTCTTTAATTTCACTTAAGCGATAATTGGTAATTTGATAACGAAAAAATACACTGAGACCACCAATTAGTAGTGAGCTAAGGACAACTATTAATATATGATCTCGTAGCATTCGCCAAAATTCACGCAATATGGTTGATAAGTTCATAATATCCCTCTTTTTCATTTCGATAATGTTGATATTCAATGCGAAGATAACTGATGATAAGACCAAAATACACCCAATGCCATTCAATCTTTATATTATTTGCACTGGTAATACTAGCAAAAATATAAACAATTAAAAATGCAATAAAAACATTGGTTATCTGCCGCCTCCTAACAGGCTGCCAATTACGCAATTCAAATAATTGACGAAGCATCATCCCGTAACTAAATACATAAAATACAAAAGTAATAGCTCCATATGAGACTAAAATTTCTAACCACCAATTATGAATATTGGTAAATCCATCCACTGGGAGAAAAGGTTGCATTTGCATCTGATATTCAATATTACCAGCACCAACTCCAAGGCCTAAGCTCTGGGAAAATAAGACTAAGCCGTTGCGCCAAAGATTCATACGGCGAGAATCTCCCGTATTCATACTCGGTCCCACAATATGAATCAAATGCATGACTTTCTCTCTAAAGCTAGGTGTAATAATAATGACTCCTGCCAATATAAAGCCTGCAAGTACAGCCAGCTTGATAATTTGCTTGGCACTATAATCAATCCGATATTCAAGTAGCCATAAAATAATAAAGTAAAGCAGCGTACTGAGTAAAATCATACGGGAATCCGTGAGGAAAATTAATAAGCCCGTTAATATTAGGTAGACGAGATATAGAACTTTCCACCAGGGCTGTTTGGTTTGAATGCATCGGACAACTGTTAAGGATATGTACGCAATTAACATTGTGGCATAATCATTTTGATTGGTGAATATAGTGACCGGGATTCGTCGTGTCCATCCTAGCGCAAACTGATTATAAGGGTCTAACTTACTCAAATCTGCTAGTAAGTATGTATTTGTAAAGACTTCGAATAGCCCCCATAATAAGAGTCCTGTCATCATCCACCAAATACTTCGCGCCAATTTGTTCCAGTCGAATCGATTCTCAATCCATAAAACAAGTGCCCACACACTTGAGACGCCTACTAAAAGTAGAAAAGAGGCTTGAACCCAGTGTTTGAACGAGCCCGCCCAAAGACCAGAAAAAAGACCCCAAATTAACCAAATTAAATAAACTAGTGGATGGAGCCAAGCGGGATTGTTAGCGTCAATCTTGATTTGCCGAGAATCGATGATCGTACTATACAGTAAGATCGGCCAGCCGCCTAATGCCATGATTCGATATAGTGTCAATTGTCCCACCGGCGTGGATAACGCTAAAATTTCAGTCCCTAAAAATACCATCATGGCCATCATTAGAACATAACGACGCATTCAATCCCTCCTTTTATGTAAAATCCCACTCATCAGGTGCTTGATATATTTGATAGGTTGTCTTAAATGTAGGAATCTGAATAACGAGTGCAACTACTGCAAAAAGTGCCGTCCACAATACGATTGACGGACGTTCATATAAATTCATGATCCCAGCAATGAGCATCAGTGTCGCAACGGATAATTGCTTCACTTGGCTAAAGTAAAATCCTGTTCGCCACGAGAAGTAAGTTCGAGCTAAGTAGAAAACAAAGTAAGCGACCGACGAAGCCACTGCAGCTCCACGATAACCGAATGTTGGCGTTAAAAGACCGTTTAATGTTGCACTGACGATTAACGAAAGCAAACTCACCACAACGTTATATCCGGTACGTTTTGAGAACACAATACCTAGCGTTGTAGTTTCAGAAAGTGTATACATTAAGTGCGGAAAAGCCAATAACCCCACAATATACATTAACTCAAGATATTCTCGACTCGGATTAAGCACAAACGTAATTGGATACTTTAATAACAGTAACCCAAAATATATCAGTGACATAAACATCAAAATCAAGTCACTAATATAAGCATAATGTTTAATATCGCGCTCTTCGTGATACCAGCGGTAGGCTGTTGGTATCCAGAAACTCGTAAACGCGGTCTTCATAATACCTAAAATTGCAGCAAGCTGGCTTCCCGCTTTATAAATCCCTAAATTACGAAAATCTGAACAGCTTTGTAAAAAGATAATATCCATCAAATTCAATAACGCACTGAGCGAAACAGCCATCATAATTGGCAAACCGAATGCAAATAATTGACGGATAAGCGTGGAATCAAAATTATACCCTCTAAAATCAAGTAAATAACGATAGCGATAAAACAAAATACTATCCGCTAATATCGTCCCTAGTAATAGACCATAAATAACAACACGGAAATCCCGAAAACCTAAGAAAATCAATCCTAGCGTCGCAATAAAGATTCCTATTTTAATGCTTAAAGTAAATAAAGAATATTCAAGGGCGCGCTCTTCCATTCGAATATGTAATTGAACAAAACGTTCAATAATAGTAATAATAACCCAGCCCATGGATGCAATCACGATATAGTAATAATCCCCATTCCCTAAGCTCCACTGAGCAATCGGTCGAGCAAAAAATGACATGACCAAAGTTACAAGTGCCCCCATCGCTAAGGATGGTAACATTGCTTGCTGAATCAAATATTTCTTATCTTCGTGATGGTTAAATTCCCGCGTATAAGCCTGGTCTAATCCTAAATAAATAAACGTAGGTAATTGAACGAGCAAGCTTTGAAAACCACCCGCACGACCATATTCTCCGACAGGTAATAAATTTATAAAAATTGGAAATAAGATAAAAGAAATCGCTGCACCTAAAATTGGGCCTAAACTAAACCCAGCCAATCGTTTAATAAAGTGTTTCATAATCTCACCTATATCTTAATAACACCCGCAATGGAACTCGCATATACACGAGCAGCTTGGTGATTTGTATATTTACTACGAGTCAGAGCATAACTTCGTTCTTCAACTGGAACGGGTTGATGTGTCATGGCAGTTTGTAAGCTTTCAAGCCAGAATTCAATCGGAGCGGTTAATTTTTGACGATAAACCAATCCCATCCCTAAGTCCGCGTCAGTTGGCACATTTTCTGATAAAACAACCGGTATCCCTCCTGCTTGACTCTCAATGGCCACGGTACCCAGTCCTTCATTAAAGGAAGGGAGAATCGTCGCATCAAGCATCGGGAAGATTTGATCCATTTGCTCATATCGACCTGCTAAAATTACGATTTTTTCGAGCTGATATTCTTCAATCATTGTCTTTAACTCTGACTCCATTGGACCTTGACCAAAGAAAATAAAGCGATATGGCAGATGCTTTTCTTTAGCAAGTTGTGCAATTTGCAATGTCAGTTTGTGATTTTTTATTTTAGCTAATCTACCAATTTGACCGATCACATACTGATCTGATTCAATGTCAAAATAACCACGCCATTGTTCTCGCAATGTTTGATATTGTTCTTTTGAGTAAAGAAATTTCGACTCATCAATACTATTTGGAATAATAATACCTTGTGATTTAGACACTTGATAGCCAAAAATCGACTCAATCGCTTGATAACTACAACCGACATAGAGGTCACTTAACGACCGATTCAGTTGTTGTGTCATAAAGTATCCAATCCGTTTCACCGGATGTTCAGGCATTGTCGCGATATAATGCGCATGAATCACAAATTTACTCTGAGGACTAAAACGTCGGACCATACTCCAATAGATTCCCGCTCGATAACCTGTAATATGGCAATGAACAACCTGATAGTCATAAAGCTTTAATACCCGACTTATCGAATGTTTGAACGCTGACCAACCCGATTTCTTTGGGTTTTTCAACTGATAGACATCGCCACCCGTTTGACGAATTGCTTTGACAAAATGTTCTGGACAGTCACTGTAAGTAACCACATCAAAGACAATATGGTACTTTGACATTTCAGTCGCTAAATTATGAATAAACGTCGAGATGCCTCCACCATAAGAGCTCATAATATGTAGTATTCTGACTTGGTTCACTCGCTTCATCTTCAAATTCCCCTTACACAAAACAATACCCACTATTAGCCAATAGTGAGTATTGTCTCTGACTAATTCTCGTTATAAATATCACGGGTATACACCTTTGCCAACACATCTTGCAAATCTTGATGATATCGGTTCGTAATAATTATATCCGATTGTTGTTTAAATTGCTCTAAGTCTGCCACACATTGGTAATCTAAATAATAATCCCCTTTAATTGTAGGTTCATAAATAATCACTTGAACCCCTGCTTGCTTCAGTTGCTTCATCACACTTTGAACAGCTGATTCTCTAAAGTTATCTGACCCTTGCTTCATCGTCAGCCGATAGACTCCCACCGTTGTAGGGTTCAGTTCAAGAATAGACTGCGTTATAAATTGCTTCCGTGTATCATTCGATTGAACAATCGCTCGAACTAATTCATTCGGTACATCTTTAAAGTTCGCTAAAAGTTGTTTCGTATCTTTTGGAAGACAATACCCTCCGTAACCGAAAGATGGATTATTATAATGTTGGCCGATACGCGGATCAAGTCCTACACCTTCGATAATCGATTGGGTGTCCAACCCTCTAACTTGCGCATAAGTATCCAGTTCATTAAAGAACGCCACGCGCATCGCCAAATATGTATTAGCAAATAATTTTACAGCTTCGGCTTCGGTCGCCGGCATCTGCAAGACCTCTATTGGAGATTTCTCCGCACCTTCGACTAACATTTTGGCAAATTGATTCGCTGCCTCTCCTTCATCACTCACAATAATCCGTGAAGGGTAGAGATTATCATAAAGTGCTTTACCTTCTCGTAGAAATTCTGGTGAAAATATAATGGTTTCAGCTGGATATTGTCGATGCTTCGATTGCGTGTAACCTACAGGCACGGTGGACTTGATGACAATTGGGATATTTCTACCTAATTGAACTACCTCATCGATCACCGCGTCCACAGAAGATGTATCGAAGAAATTATTCGTTTCATCATAATTGGTTGGTGTCGCAATCACGACCATTTCAGCATCTTTATACGCTGCTTGACGATCAGTCGTTGCTTTGAAATCTAGCTGGTCCTGCTGAATAAAGGATTCAATTTCTTTATCTTGCAGATGACTTTGCTTTTGATTAAGCATTTTGACAATGTCTGGATTGATATCTAACGCAGTGACTGAATGGTGTTGTGCTAATAATAACGCATTGGCTAATCCTACATACCCAACGCCTACCACTGTAACTTTCATTTTTATTCCCTTCTTAATGACTATTGCTGCATCTATTGTATGACTTCCTGTAATGATTCTTCCCATTCATACCGATTTTCTTCTGCATTATAGCGAATATTCACTCGATTACTTAGAAATTCGGTCTCCCAATGATAGTGTTGAATCGACCATAAGTATCGGTTATTAAATGGAATATCGGTAACAACCGCTTCTTTTAAACAGTTTAAAATTTCAACCCACTTCAAACGATTCGCTCTAGATTGGATTGTCGAAAATAATTCTTGGATGATGGTTTGCTGAATTTGATAGAGGTACTGATAATCCTGACCCGTTGAACGGCTCAACAACTGATCCATTTCTAATGGTGTTAATGTGATTGTCTGTTGAGCAGGAAATGTCCGCTCTCCAATTTGTATTTCATTTGGCAAAATAATATCAATCGGCCCTACCAAATCTAACAACGGACGCAACCGATTTAACCGCACGGTAATCTGATGTTGTATGGCTACTTGCGCATCAATCAACTGATCAATACCTCGTCCAACGCCCTGGCGTCCATAATCAAATAACCAACTTTGCGATGGTAGATGATATAAATCTAACGGCATCACAAGTTGATTGACCTGCGGTTCGGTGGCGTCTAGCGTGATAATATTCAACCAAGCAACATTCTCTTGCGTTACGCCTTGTTGAATTTGATTATTTAAAGCAATCAAGGCAATTGGTCCTTGTAACCTATCCGATTCCGCTTCTGAATGCGCTTGATAGATGGTCTCTCGATAAGTCCTGTCAACTTGGTGTTGATAATACAAGACATAAGATAAACATACAAAGATTAAAACAATGAAGATTAATAAGCCAATTGGCCAACGGTGACTTCGCTTGGGACGTTGCCCATAAGTTACCGTCACCTTCGGAATCGGATGAGATGATTTGGCCATCTTAATCCCCCTTATAGCCTTTCACATTTTGTGACTGCCAGCGCCAACTATCGCGGCACATATCTTCTAAGTTATATTGCGCTTGCCAATGGAGCTCTTTTGCTGCTAGAGCAGGATTGGCATAGACTTCAGCTAAATCTCCGGCCCGACGGTCAACATATTCTAAAGGAATCGATTGCCCCGTTACCGCTTCAAAGGTATGGACAAGCTCTAAGACCGAGTAGCCTTTACCCGTTCCTAAATTATAGATTTGATAGCCTGATTGGTCTAGAGTATATTGTAGTGCTTTAACATGGGCTTTTGCTAAATCGACCACATGAATATAGTCCCGAACGCCGGTTCCATCTTGCGTAGGATAATCATTGCCGTAAACTCGAAGTACCGGTAACTTCCCAATCGCAACTTGAGTCAGATAAGGCATAATATTTGCGGGAATACCGCTTGGTTCTTCACCAATCAATCCACTTTGATGCGCTCCGATTGGATTAAAGTAACGTAGCATCACAGCGCTCCATGCTGGATTCGATTTGACTAAATCATGAATCATTTGCTCGACCACAATTTTACTGTAGCCATAGGGATTGGTTGCTTCTCCGATGGGCATCGATTCATCGAGAGGAGATTGATTATGGGCACCGTATACCGTTGCTGATGAACTATAAACGATACGCTTCACCTCATGCGCTTGCATAACTTCAAGTAGTGTCAGTGAACCTGCCACATTATTTTGGTAATAATCAATGGGTTTTTCAACGGACTCCCCGACCGATTTTAATCCTGCAAAATGAATAACCCCATCAATTGTATGTTCATTAAATATTTGATCTAATATTTTCGCATCACGAATATCTCCATGATAAAAAGGAACGTGCTGCCCCGTTATTTGATATAGCCGTTCTAATACTTCTGGGTCACTATTTGATAAGTTATCAATAATCACGACATCGTAATTATTTTCGATTAACTCAACAACCGTATGACTCCCGATATATCCTGTTCCACCTGTTACTAATATCGTCACCTTATGATCTTCCTTATCCATGTAATTATCCTATGTATTATACCATATTTAGCTATTGATGAATATGCTGACTTCTACTAATTCATGTCGAAAAAGCGTCGCGACTGTTAGCTTTTAATTTTTTTTGCTATAATAACGATGAATGTATAGAGAGGAGTGAAGCATCATGGTACGTGCTTTAATAGTTTATTCAAGTTTAACAGGGAATACAGAAGCTTGTTGTGATATTGTTGCTGAAGAATTAGAAAATCAAGGAGTAGAAGTGACGACTTTCCATGCATACGATGCAATGCCTGAAGATTATTTATCTTTTGATATTTGTGTGTTAGGAAGTTATGCCTACGGAGACCACGGCGTTGTTCCCGATGAGTTTGAAGAGTTTTACGAAGAAATGGCTCAATTGAACCTCAGCGGCAAAATCTATGGTGTCTTTGGTTCAGGCGATACTTTCTATCCTACTTTCTGCGGGCAAGTGGATGATTTCCAAGCGAGATTCGATCAAACTCAAGCCTCCCGTGGCGCTGAAGGTGTCAAAGTCAATCTTTATCCTGAAGAGGAAGATGCAGAGCGTCTCGTTCAATTTGCCCGTCAACTGGTCGAAACGTATCAGTCAACAGCATCATAGTCAGGAGGTAGCAAGATGTCTGAGCCGAACTTACTGCAATCTCAAACAGAAGAAATTAAACAACACATCGAAAAAATGGATCGCCGTATGGATAAAAGTGGCTGGCTTGTCATCACCTTATCTTTTATTGTCTTATTTATTTGCATCTATTTAGTGATGTACTTTTTCGGGATTGCAAACCACGATTCGCAAGAAACTTTCCCTGAACTTCAGAGTCAGGTGGAACAGCTTGAATTGCGCGTTGAAGCGTTAGAGGGGCAAATCGATAAATTAACGAACCTTATTGGAGAATAGGTCTTGCTATGCGTATTTTACATATTAATTCATATTATTCGACCTCTCCCCTATTCCATAATTTATATCAACGCCAACTTGAACTCGGTAATGAAGTCGATGTCTATGTCCCGATTGCAAAAGAATACCCTGAAGAACGCATCGCCGTTCGTGGAGATTATGCAACGGTCCGGCGCAATCACCCGAAGCTTTCACGTTGGGTATTCCCTTGGAAACATCAGCTAATCTTACGTGATTTAAATCAGACTTTTTCAAATATTCAGTCCTTTGATTTAATTCATGCCCATTCGCTATTTTCAAATGGATGGCTCGCCTATCAACTGCATCGTCGCGAACAAGTGCCTTATATAGTGGCTGTCCGCAATGCGGATTTGCGAACCTTTTTCCAACGGATGCCGTGGATGCGATCGACCGGAATTAAGATAATGCAACATGCCGCTCGAATTATTTTTATCTCAAAGAACACACAAAAAGAAGTTTTCGAGCGTTACATTCCGGACCATTTGAAGCAACAACTTTGGGACAAGTCGCTCGTCATTGCAAATGGAATTGACACCTTTTGGCATGAAAATCAGCCCGAAGAACCTCACTCGAGTTGGCATGATCCCATTAAGCTGGTGGTCACAAGTAAAATTCTCCGTACTAAACGACTTTGTGAGTTAGCTGAATTAGTTGAGACATATTCTCAGACAGTCAGACCGGCTCAACTCTTTGTCATCGGGCCACCATGGGATAATAAGGAATTAGAAAGACTTCAACGTTACTCATGCGTGACCTATTTAGGTCCTAAAAACCAAACTGAAATGGCTGAAATCTATCGATCGATGGATATTTATGCCATGTTAAGTTATCCAGAAACCTTTGGTTTGGTGTATGCTGAAGCGATGAGTCAAGGCCTCCCGGTAATCTATACGCAAGGTGAAGGATTCGATAATTTCTTCCCAAATTATTCGATTGGCGTTTCAGTACAACCTAAAAATCAAGCTGCTTTTAACCAAGCAGTTGATTATATTTGCCATCCGGACCATTATTCAACACTATCCAAACGTGCTCAAGAAGCAATATCGGTGTTTAATTGGGATGATATTACCCAACAATACCAAGCGCTATATCAACAAGTGAAGCAAGAGGTGAATTAGTTTATGAAAAAAGTTAAAAAAGCTGTTATTCCAGCTGCAGGGCTGGGAACGCGTTTCCTTCCCGCTACAAAAGCCATGCCGAAAGAAATGCTTCCGATTGTCGATAAGCCAGCGATTCAGTATATTGTCGAAGAAGCAGCAGCATCGGGCATTGAAGAAATCTTGATTATTACTGGAAAAAGTAAACGGACCATCGAAGACCACTTCGACACCAATATGGAGTTAGAGCACTACTTAATGGAGCATGGTCAAGAGGAACTCCTCCCCATTGTTCAAGATCATTTAAAAGTCAGCTTACTCTTTGTCCGCCAACCTTATCCGAAAGGCTTAGGACATGCGGTACTACTTGCAAAAGCCTTTGCTGGAGATGAACCCTTTGTTGTCCTACTCGGCGATGATATTATGGAAAGCGATGTACCATTAACTCGTCAACTTATCGATATTTATCAAGATACACAAAGTTCGAGTATTGCAGTAATGGAGGTGCCTCACGAAGATACCCAGAAATTTGGCATTATTGACCCCGAACAAGAATTTCTTCCAGGGTTGTACAATGTCCGTCAATTTGTGGAAAAACCTACTCCAGAAGACGCACCGAGCAACTTAGCGATCATCGGACGTTATTTATTAACTCCTGAAATTTTTCCGATTTTAGAAACGTTGCCTGCCGGAGCTGGCGGTGAGATTCAACTTACCGATGCGATTGATATTTTGAATCAAACCCAACGCGTCTTTGCGCATCAATATCGTGGCAAACGTTACGATATTGGAAGTAAGTTTGGTTTCTTAGAAATGAGTGTTGAGAAAGGTCTGGCACATCCAGAAATTTCTCATGAACTTAAAGAATATATTCAACAAACCGTTGAAAAAATAAACGCATAACTAAACAGGCTGTGGTTAAGAATTGTCTTACCACAGCTGTTTTTGTATGTTTTTTACTTGACAAGTTAGTCAGCTTGTTCCGTCATAATGATTGGTCCGTCAGCAGTAATCGCAATCGAATGCTCGTACTGTGCACAATAACCTCCATCACGGGTTCGAGCCGTCCATCCATTCGAATCCATCTTCATCTTCCATGTTCCAGTAGTAATCATCGGCTCAATCGTAATCGTCATACCTTCTTTTAGTCTAAGCCCTTTTCCAGCCAGTCCATAGTGCGGAACTTGCGGTTCTTCATGAATCGTTGGCCCGATGCCATGCCCGATAAAGTCACGGACTACACCGAATCCTTTCGATTCTGCGTACTCTTGAATCGCATGCCCAATATCACCAATACGATTGCCTACTACAGCTTGTTCAATACCGCGATAGAGGCACTCTTTGGTCACTTCCATCAATTCTTGATGTTCAGGAGACACTTCTCCAACTGCATAGCACCAGCAACTATCAGATATGGCTCCATTTAAGTCGACACAGAAATCGACCTTCACAACATCCCCTTCTTTCAGACGATAATTTGATGGAAAACCATGACATATCTCATCATTGACACTAATACAAGTTGCATATTCATAGCCTTGATAGCCGATTTGAGCAGCAACCGCCCCATGGGATTCAATTTGCTGTTGAACAAATTTATCGATGTCTCTTGTTCTTACACCCGGCTTTATACGTTCACGCAGTTGTTCATGAATCGACGCTAAAATACGCCCTGATTCTGTCATTTGTTCAATTTCACGATTTGATTTTAAAGTTAACATAGTTACACCTACCTTATTTTCTCAATTACCATGATACCCTCTTTTAGTTGGATAGACAAATTGAAAGTGAAATAGAAACGTTGAATTATTTTTTATGTGGAATTTTTAAAAAATTATTTTTTTGTGTATCTATTAGTAAGGAGGTAAAATTATGAAAGAACTTAAAACACTTTTGGTAAGATATTTCCGGGGTGACGAGACGAATCGGCTTGATAATTTTGTGATGGGTTATGAAGGCGAGCAAGATTTTCTGCAGATTGTTAAACAGTTTATCCCGAATCAGGGACTTTTTATAAAAGACTTTATTTTTGAAACGCCCGGTTTTGTTCAAGTGGATGGGGTCTTAATCATGCCTGACCAGATTCATTTGTATGAAGTGAAAAATTATGATGCAGATTGTTCGCTCATTGATGGGAAAATTTATTATAATAATCGCCATATAAATTATAATCCCCTGCAACAAATCGACCGGGCATGTGATTCTTTTAAAAACATTTTGATTCAAGAAAATATAAGAATTTCAGTTATTCCTCACTTAGTGCTGATCCATCCTTATGGAACATTTAAATCGGACAACTCTTCAGAACTTTCCATCTTATTGCGGCATGAACTACGCAGACATTTTCAAGGTCTGCAGGATCACTGTAATCAGCCCAACTATGACCCTCATTCGATTTACCAGGTTTTAAGAAAATATCAAATTGACGATTGGCACAATCATTTTAAGATTAATCCGTTCAATGTCGAAGATTTAAGGTGTGGCATTTATTGTCATCAATGTGGTAGTTTTCAGATGACCAAGCTATACAAAAGTTTTCAGTGTCAAGAGTGTTCAGCCAAGATTACGAAGCAAGAAGCACTGAAGTATATTATTGCAGAATGTTGCTCATTATATGATCGAGAGACTATCAGCCCAATAGAAGTTTATAATCTGTGCGACAAACAGCTCGATAAATACTGGATATCAAAACAGATGTCAGAGCTTTTAATAAGAGTTGATCACGGACATTACGCCAAAGTATCAGAAAGCGAATACCTCGAAGATATGTTGCGTCTGTACCATAGACTGAAGAACAAATAGATGGGATGTGGCGGGCTAGATGACGGAATGCGACAAGCAATCGATCATTCTCGTAATCTTGAACTAGGATATGCAGAACTGTACACACATTCTACTAATCATGAGTGGAAATTTGGAGAACAGCACCTGTATTCTACTAAATTTGTCTGAAGTTTTGTAGAACAACACTACTATTCTACTAAACTTGTTCAAAGTTTTGGAGAACAGCACTCCCATTCTACTAAACTTGTTCGAAGTTATAGAGAACACCACTCTCATTCTAGTATTCTTAAACAGAAGTCACGACAACCAAACATACATTCCCAGCTTTAGACTCATAAAACATAAGAAAACCCTTCAAGGACTTCGAGAATCCTTGAAGGGTTTGGTTTTGAACAATTTAAGATAAATTATGCACGTCTATTTGAGGATTTGAAAATCCATGACACGATCAATACGAGAATAATCGCACCTAAAATTGCAGGTATAATCGCAATTCCAGCTAATTGTGGGCCGAAATCTTTAAATAAATATCCACCTACAGATGAACCAATTAAACCTGCGACAATGTTCCCAATTACGCCACCAGGAATATCACGGTCAAGAATCATACCTGCGATCCAGCCGATAAGTCCTCCGACGATTAGATACCAAATTGTACTTAACATATAAATACACTCCTTTATAAAATAAAGTTATCTTACAAGTATTATTATATCAATAACTTATACTTTTTGCAAAAGATATGCATCGGACATAATTTTAAATTGTAGAATCATCAAACACGATATTGGCAGACTTTCGTAATAACTCCATTGTTTGTGCCACTTGGAGACTCAATTGCTTCCAACCTTCGTATTGAAGTTGATGGTGCAAATCGTCCGGATTTCGAATGATTTCTGAAAAATTTAACACTTCATCATACATGACATTCTCCGGCTGATATTTAATCACATTCGCAACTTGCCCCTCTTTATTTACCAAGTCAACTTGCGATATACGCGAAATATCATGGATCACCACGGTCTCATCGTCGATATATATTTCGCTTGACAACGTCGAATGGGCTGCTTTCGACACAAAAATATTCACTTGGAAATCAGTATAGGTTAGCAAAATATGGCCGAATAAATCGACACCATTAGGCCCTTTTTGTGCGTTGTAGCGCAATGAGTCTGGCGACCCAAAGAGATCCATTGCAACATAGATTGGATAGACTCCAAGATCCATCAAGCTACCCCCAGCATACTCCAAGGTAAAGACATTCGGGAGCTCACGTTGCTGTTCTAAGGCATGATTATAGGCAAAATATCGACTTGAATATTGACCGATATTAAAGTTTGCTCCCAAGAACGGTTGTTCGGCATCCATCAATTTCTTTTGTACCCATTGCTTCATCCGTTGATAATTACGGTTATGAATATGCAAAGCGGCTTCGAAAATTTTCACTCCGAGGCGTTCTGCTTCTGCATGGGCTTGGTGCCATTCTTTGGTTGAAGCAAACATCGGTTTTTCGATAATTACATGCTTGCCTGCTTTAATCGCACGCATCGCATGTTCATAATGCAGCGAGTTTGGACTAGCAACATAGATTAAATCAATCTCTGGATCAAAGAGTAAATTATTCAGCTCGTCCGAGTAGTATGTTGCTTTATAAACTGTTGCAATGTCTTTAGCGCGATAAGCGTTGCGTGAATAGACAGCACGAAGTTCATATTGGTTGGTCAGTTGACATGCTTCAATAAAGCGTTCCGTAATCCAAGACGTTCCGATTGTTCCAACTCTTATCATGGTTGGCCTCTATTCAAGTTCAGACTCAGGAATTTGCTCTAAGTAGTCACGGATCGCATGGCTGACAGATTCTAAGCTACCTTCTTGGAAAGGTACTTTCAAGTTAGCTAACTCAACAACTTGGGTAAAGGACTTCGTTCCCCCTACTTTACAAATGGCTAAGTAGTCTTCCCAGAACGTATCATCTTGAATAATTTGACCACGTTGCCAGAATTGTAATGCACAAACTTGCGCTAAAGTATAGTCAATATAGTAGAATGGTGAGTTGTAAATATGGTGTTGACGCATCCAGAACGCACCGCCTTCTAGAACTTCGTTACCATCGTAGTCTTTCCATGGATTATATAGTTTTTCAAGTTCACGCCATTTTAGACGACGCTCTTCCGGTGTCATCTCAGGATGCTCGTAAACTTCGTGTTGGAAGTGGTCCACTAGTACACCATATGGTAGGAAAATAGCCGTTCCCGCTAAATGAGCATATTTTTGTTTCGTTGTTTGTTCTTTAAAGAACAACTCTAACCATGGCCATGCCATAAATTCCATACTCATTGAATGAATCTCACAAGTTTCAAATGTTGGCCATACTACTTCAGGTGTTTCAATCCAACGAGATTCAAACACTTGGAAACCATGTCCTGCTTCATGTGTAAGGACGTCCACATCATTCGATGTGCCATTGAAGTTAGCAAATAAGAATGGGGCTTTGTAATTTGGAATATAGGTACAGTACGCGCCACCTTGTTTACCAGGTTTTGTTTCTAAGTCCATCACATCATGCTCGAGCATGAAATCAAAATATTCTTTCGTTTCAGGTGACATTTCGCTATACATACGTTTCGCATTCGCGATAATTTCTTCCGAATCCCCTTTTGGTGTTGGGTTTCCTGATAAGAAACTTAAGCCTAAGTCGTAGTTTTTCATTGAGTCAATACCGAGACGTTTGCTTTGACGTTCGTAAATATATTCGACTAGTGGAACAACATGTTTTAAGACTTCTTTGCGGTATACTTCTACATCTTCACGGGTATAGTCTAAACGATTCATTCGCGCATAACCCATCTCAACATAGTCTTTAAAGCCTAATTGAACTGCCATTTTGTGACGTAATTTCACTAATTCATCATAGATTCGGTCGAGCTGTTCTAAGTTCTCTTGGAAGAAATTCCACGATAATTGGTTCACTTCTTGACGAACTGCACGGTCTGGTGATTCAAAGAATTTACTTAATCCCGTTAAGTTATAAGTTTCCCCTTGGAATTCAATCTCTGCTGAAGCTAAAAGCTTAGAATATTCAGAAGATAATTTATTCTCTTGTTGAAGTAATGGGATAATTTCCGGACTGAAAACTTTCAAATCATTTTCCATCATTTTAAAGAACGTTTCAGGAAGTTCTTTTTTGAAGTCTTCAAGGTAAGGTGAATCTAGGATTGCCTTATAATATTCAGTATTATATTCACTAATATAAGGTAAATTTTCATCCCAAAATTCATTTTCTTTCTCATAAAATTCATCGCGCGTATCAATCGAATGACGAATTGAAACTAGCGTGTACTGTGTATCAATATCACGTTGGAGTGATTGAATTTGCTTAATCACATCCAATCCTGCTGATGCACTATCCGCTTCACGAAGCGATTGGATTAAGCTTCCATATTGCTCTTTAAGTTGTTCTAAGTTCGGACGTTGATATTCAAAATCTTTAAATTTCATCTCATAACCTCCAGTTTTATTGTTTAATTTATTATAACACATCCATGAAAGAGGATACATGAGAGATTGTTCTCGTAATCAGAAAATCAAAGCAAATTGACAACCTATGGTATAATTAATAATGCAGATAAATGTATAAGGAGGGGTGATGATGCCACATTCTAAATCGAATAAACAACAACTATCAGGGGTCGTCACCCGTTACAAGATTATTAAACCAATGGATCCAACGCTCGTTTACGTCGAAATCTCCACAGAAGCTGAGAAAATCGTGCGTTGCATTATTGCTCGTCAAGCACTCACTTTCTTAATGGATGTGGCTGTCGGTGATTTAATCCAAATCTATGGGCATTACAACGACCGCCAACAATTTGTTATTGAACGATACACTTCAAACCAAATTCAAGCAAATCGATCAGCAGTGGACCATCCACTCCATTTACGCTACCCCCATCGGAAGGAGGATGAATAATGGCAGGTTATAGCACCAATCCTGAAGTTCGTCAGCGGATTGAACAAAAATTACAACTTCTACCCGACCTCCCGGGAATTTATATGATGAAAGATCAACACGACCAAATTATTTATGTAGGAAAAGCTAAAAACTTACGTAATCGAGTTCGGTCGTATTTTCGTGGAGCGCACGATACGAAAACAACAAAATTAGTGGCCGAAATCCATAATTTCGAAACGATTGTCACTAATAGTGACAAGGAAGCGTTGATTCTGGAAATTAATCTGATTCAAGAATATAAGCCGATTTACAATATTCGACTCAAAGATTCGACGATGTACCCGTACTTAAAAATTACGAATGAACGTGATCCACAATTAATCATCGTCAATCAAGTGGAAAAGGACGGCGCCACTTACTTTGGTCCTTTCCCAAATGTATATGCTGCAACAAGTACGATGGATCTATTGAACCGTGCCTACCCGCTCAGACGCTGCAGCAAGACCGAAAAACGAGCCTGCTTCTATTATCATCTCGGACAATGTATTGGTCCATGTGACCACGAAGTCAGCCCTGAGGAATACCAAACCCAAATCCAAAAAATTAAACGATTCTTTAATGGCGATGTTAACGAGATAAAAAGTGAACTCGTTCATAAAATGGAGCGAGCTGCTGAAAATTTGGAATTTGAGCAAGCAGCAGATTACCGCGACCAAATTCAATATATTGAAAAAACCGTCGAGCGCCAAGTGATTATGAGCCAAGGTTATGACAATATGGATGTCTTTGGCTATACCTATGATTTAGGATGGTTGTCGGTCCAAGTCTTTATGTTGCGTCAAGGTTCCATAATTAAGCGTAAAGCCGCGATTTTCCCATGTGTTGGAGACCCTGAACAAGAAGTTACAACCTTTATCGCTCGCTTCTATACTGAGCAAGAACAACTGTTACCGAAATCCATTCTAGTACCGAGTCAAGTTGACCATGCCCTGCTCGAAGATTACTTTGAAATTCCTGTGACTACCCCGCTTCGTGGTAAGAAACGGGCGATGTTAGAACTTTGCGAGAAGAATAGTCGGATTGCTTTGGATGAGCGTTTCCGTTTATTTGCTCAAAATGAACAGCGGACGACGATCGCGACGACTCAACTCGCCGAAGCCTTAAATATTGTTTCCGCGGAACGGATCGAGTCGTTTGACCATTCTAATATTCAAGGAAGTCATGCGGTTTCTGGGATGGTCAGCTACTTCAACGGTCAACCTGATAAGAGCCAATACCGGAAATTTAGAATTAAGACGGTCGAAGGCGCTAACGAGTACGCTTCGACACAAGAGATTATCCGCCGCCGTTATACGCGACTTATTAAAGAAGATCAACCGCTGCCGGATTTGATTTTAATGGATGGAGGCTTAATTCAAGTTCGAGCTGCGCGCGATGTCTTAGAAAATGAGTTCGGTCTATCCATCCCCGTCGCAGGAATGGTCAAAGATGACCGACACCGGACGGCAAACTTGTTAGATGGCTACAGTGAGGAAATCATTGACTTGCCACATGACAGTCAAGCATTCCTATTGTTGCAGCGAATTCAAGAAGAAGTTCACCGCTACGCGATTACTTATCACCGTTCGGTCCGGTCTAAGTCACAATTCGGCTCCATCTTGGATCAAGTCGCAGGAGTGGGTCCGAAAACTCGTAACAAATTGTTAAAACACTTTAAAGATTTACCCGCTATGCGCGACGCAGATCTCGATGAATTCAAATTAATTGGCGTGCCGCGAAAAACCGCCGAGCGCGTCCAAGAAACACTCCGCGAGCAACTTACTTCATAAAAAATACGCTCAAAGACATGAAGTCTTTGAGCGATTTTTTGTTGCGATGGTGAACAGCTTGATGCCAAGTCGTTATGTGGTAATTTTGACTGTGGAGTGGCCTTGTGGAACAAGAATTTGGAGATTAAGACCATTGTTGTACAAATCTTATCTGAAAGTTTGGAGAATGGGACCACAGTTCTACCAATCTTATCAGAAAGTTTGGAGAATGGGACCACGGTTGTACCAATCTTATCTAAAAGTTTAAAGAATGGAAACACGGTTCTACCAATCTTATCCGAATGTTTGGAGATTACAATACCGATTCTCGTAAATCAATCCTATTTCAAAATAATCTCCCCATCTTTCAAAAAAAACAGGTTGGAACATCGTCCAACCTATTATATATTAAAAGACAATTACAGGTGTACCGTAAGTTACATAGTTGTAAATAGTGATGACTGCATCGAGTGGCGTATTGATACAGCCAAGTGATCCGGCATAAGTCCAGACATCTCCACCGTATGCGCCCTGCCAGCTTGCATCGTGGATTCCTTGGTCTTTATCATCGAAGCGAATCCAATATTTAACTGGCGTGGCATAATCAACATTTGAGAAAGGGTTAGTTCCGCGTAACTTCGTATCCGTCAACATCTCAATCACCGCACCCGCTCCTGGGACCGTTTCTGCACCAGGTTGTCCTGATACAATTGGCGTTTCTACGACCAGTTGGTGGTCCACATATAAGAACATATATTGATTCGCTAAGTCAATTTCAATATAAGTTGGACCAATTTCATCAGCTTGGCCTGCATAATTACCGACGCTAACCAAAGCCGGTGTACGCGTTACATCATGACCACTTTGCACATCATTCACGAGATTGCGCGTCTCGGTCTCAATGTCGATACCCCAGCCAAGAATGCCTGGTTCAACCGTCACCACGCCGCGCCAAGTAGACTCAAATTCACGATATTTATTAAAAGTAGCATATTTATCATCAAGTTCTAGTAAATAAGCTCGAACGGCTTCTTCATCAACAATTAAATCATTACCTTCGCCAAAATATAGCCAGCTCTCAATTTCTTGCTTCGGAATCGTAATTTCTTCTCCAGCTAACTCATACGTAATCGAAACAGAAGCAATCCGATCGATTGTATCAAGTACTTCATCAATCACCTCAGAATTACCTTCGTTAAGAGGACGCTCATACGTTGACTCTAACGAGATTGAATCTTTATTTTCAGTGATGGCTTGGGCAATCGCTTCTTTCATTAACAGCGGATCGACCTTCGTCCCACGTTTCCCAGGAACCGAATAATAGCCTGATTTCTTGTCATATTCAATTTGAGCTTCTTGAACTGGTTCACGCTTTGTATTATCAATACCTATCTTCTTCAATTGTTCAACGAGCGCTTCTTGATCGAGTTCAACCTCTTCAAGTTCCGTTCCAGCTTGATCAGGTTCTAAAAGCTTTGAAAGCCATACATTCGGATTTTGTTGATAGAATAATTCTTTTAATTCTTTATCAACTTTAAATGTTGGCGCCATCGATGACAAATCGAGTTGACCTAATGTTTTTTTCGCTTCGGTCAAGGTAAATTGACGTTGCCCTAATTCTTTTTCAATTTTTTGTTCAGCTTGAGCCATCGTCAAATTGCTGATATCAATATGATAGAATTGTGTCATTGGAACGAAACGGTCCGCATAAAAACCAATCCCGGCCATATAAATTACTAAGACGATGATGAACGATGCGACAATCGTTCCCAAAGTTTTTCGCACACAACCCCTTCTTTCTTCATAATCTCTTACCTAGCATACCAAAGATTTAACATATTTTGTAAAAATTCATAAAATTTTCATAATTCATTTTTAACATTTTAAATTTTACTTATTCATACTAACATAAATTTGATTAAAATTTAAACTTTTCTGCATATTTTCAACTAAAAAACTCCAACCTTACTTTGAAAGCGGTTGGAGTCTAAAAAATTATTTTTTAAGTTTCTGACTTAAGAGTTGATTAACTGTTTGTGGGTTGGCCTTCCCTTGGGTTTGCTTCATAATTTGCCCAACGAGGTAGCCCATCGCACGTCCTTTGCCTGCATGGAAATCATCGATAGACTCTTGATTATCTGCTAAGACCGCATCGATAATCGGCTCTAACTTCGTAGGGTCACTTATTTGAGCCATCCCTTTCGCTTCGACAACTTCATTGGCATCCCCACCGTTGGTCACTAACTCTTGGAAGAGCTGTTTTGCAATCTTACTTGAAATCGTTCCATCTTCAATTAACCCAATCATTTGCGCTAGGTTCTGTGGTGTTAACTGAGTATCTCCTAACTCTACTTGCGCTTTATTCAAGTGGGCTGAGACTTCACCCATTAACCAGTTCGAAGCTTGTTTAGGATCCGCCCCGGCTTTAATCGTTTCTTCAAAGAAGTCCGACATTACTTTCGTTAAGGTTAAGACATGTGCGTCATATTCTGGAAGACCGTATTCTGTAACATAACGTCGACGACGTTCTCCTGGCATTTCCGGAATTTCAGACTGAACTCGGTCGATCCATTCTTGTGAGATTTTAATCGGTGGAACATCTGCTTCTGGGAAGTAGCGATAATCCGCTGCCCCTTCTTTCGTGCGCATCGCAATGGTAGTATTATTCGATTCGTCATAACGGCGTGTCTCTTGCGCTACTTGGCCACCACTACGAATTAAGTTGGCTTGACGTTGTTGCTCATAGATTAAGCCTTTACGGACAAAGTTAAAACTATTTAAGTTTTTCAGTTCGGCTTTCGTTCCAAATTTCTCCGCCCCGTAAGGACGCAGTGAGATATTGGCATCGCAACGAAGTGATCCTTCTTCCATCCGAACATCTGAGACACCCGTAAAGAGCAATGTTTCACGCAAAGCTTCTAAAAAAGCATACGCTTCATCAGGACTACGCAAATCAGCCTCGGTTACAATCTCAACCAATGGTGTTCCTTGACGGTTTAAGTCCACATAGGAATAACCATCATCCGCATGAGTATTTTTACCAGCATCTTCTTCTAAATGAATTCGGTTAATACGAATTCGCTTCGTCTCACCTTCAACTTCAATATCCAAATAACCGTGTTGGCCAATCGGTTCAAAGTTTTGCGTAATTTGGTAAGCAGAAGGGTTGTCCGGATAGAAGTAATTCTTCCGGTCAAAGCTAGTTTCACGGGCAATCTCACAGTGCAACGCAAGTGCCGCTCGCATTCCGTATTCCAAAGCGCCTTTATTTAATACAGGGAGGACGCCTGGGTAAGCCCAGTCTTTCTCATTGGCATTACTATTAGGCTCTGCTCCAAAGTGTGCAGGTGAAGTACTAAAAATTTTGGCTTCTGTCTTTAATTCAACATGGACTTCCAGTCCGATAATCGTTTCAAAATTCATTCCTCTTACCTCCTACAAAGGTGCTTGCTGACCGGCAAAGTCATGGGCTTGTTCAAAATGATAAGCTAACTGGAATAAAGTTGCTTCATCTTGTGGCTTGCCAATTAATTGCATTCCAATTGGTAAATTCAAGTGATCTAAACCTACAGGAATCGACATTGCAGGCAGACCCGCTAAGTTAGCAGGAACGGTCAGTAAATCTGCCATATACATCTCAATCGGATCTTCAAATTGGCTGCCTAACTCATATGCGGTATTCGTCGTCACAGGACCTATCACTACATCATAAGATTCAAAGACACGTTTGAAATCTTCAATAATTAATGTTCGGATACGCGCTGCCTTCTCAAAGAAACGTTCATAGTTATTTACACCCAAACTATACGTTCCAATCATAATACGGCGCTTCACTTCTTTACCAAAACCTTCCGAACGTGAGCGCACATAAACTTCTTCGTTCGTATGAGCATCTGGTGAACGATAACCGTAACGAACGCCATCAAAACGTTGTAAGTTCGAACTTGCTTCCGCGGATGCTAAGATATAGTACACGTTCACGCCATGGACTAAGTTGGGCATTGAAACTTCTTCAACAATTGCACCTTCTGATTGGTAGAAGTCAATCGCTGCATCCACTTGTTTACGAATTTCCTCGTTAATCGCATCGGAACGAAATTCTTTCGGTACCGCAATCTTCATTCCTTGAATCGATTGGCCAATCTTGGCACTATAGTCTGTATCGATTTGTTCAAAAGATGTCATATCATGTTCGTCGTGGCCTGCAATAACACTCGTTACTAGTGCTGCGTCTTTCACCGTTAAAGCCAATGGCCCCACTTGGTCGAAACTTGAGCCAAAGGCAACCGCTCCATACCGCGATACTGCACCGTAAGTTGGCTTAACCCCAACGAGACCATTTAATGCGGCTGGTTGGCGAATACTACCACCTGTATCAGTTCCTAAGCTCGCAGGAACCATACCGGCAGCAACAGCTGCGGCTGAACCTCCAGATGAGCCTCCTGGTATACGTTTCGTGTCCCATGGATTATGAACCGGCCCATAATAAGACGTTTCATTCGAACCCCCCATGGCAAATTCATCTAAATTCAACTTTCCGATAATAACTGCCCCAGCATCTTTTAATTTTTTAACGACCGTTGCATCGTATGTTGGGATAAAGCCTTCAAGCATGCGGCTCGCTGCGGTCGTCTCGATGCCTTCTGTTAGAATATTGTCTTTAATACCAATAGGTACCCCATTTAAGACAGGACTATCTTCACTGTAGCCACGCTCATCAGCTGCTTGAGCTTGCGCTAAAGCCTGCTCTTTAGCGACCGTAATAAATGCGTTAATCGTGTCATCTACTTGTTCAATGCGGTCAAAGTAATGGTTGACTAACTCCACACTGGACAATTCACCTGTTTTAAACGCTGCTTGAATTGCTTCGATTGTCTTAGGAAATTGTGTCATCACTTATGCCTCCTGACTATCTAGAATGGCCGGCACTTTAATGTAGCCATCTTGTACCATCGGCGCATTATTTAATAATTGTTGGTAGTGCTCATTCTTGATCGCTTTATCTTCACGGTATACATTCATCAGATGATTACCGTGGAATGTTGGCTTCACATTGCTCGTATCCACTTCTTCTAGCGAGTCCAACATATCGAGAATCTCTTTGAAATCATCGATAAATCCAGCGACTTCGTTCGCATCAAAAGCCAACTTCGATAACTCGGCTACCTTCAATACTTCTTGTTCTTGTACCATCGCAATTCCTCCTAATTAAATACATGACTTTCGAACTGAGTTGCCCCAGCAGGTCGACCGACATACCCTTCAACGCCGACATCCGAGGTAATTTTTATTTCGATTTCAATACCACCAGGTAGGGTTGATTGGGCAACATCAGTAATATGTTGCTCGAGTGCAATAATTTCTGATTTTTGGTAGAACTGCGTCACAATTTCAATGTGTAGCGCAGCAAGACCATCATTAATATAGAGCGCTTCGCCAACAATACCGTTTAAATTCGGGAAGAAATTAACAATTTGTTGACGGAAATTATCAAAGTAACTGAATTGTTCATCTCCATCTTGCGGATTTAAAATCGGTAAAGCGATTCGATATTCATTAATTTCTGTCCAGTCTGTCACCGAGTTGCCTTCGCGTGAGATACCATCCAGTAAGAATGTACCTCCGACGATTTCTTCATTTGGCGCATTCCGGAAGATACCAACCGCAATCGGAACTGAACGCAAGTCTTGACTATTACGCAAACGACCGACAATAATATTGGCCAATTGACGTCCACGCTCACGCATCTCACCAACGGAGATTTCTTGAGTATGAATAACCCCTTCCGAATCTTGATATTCATAGACACTGTTCATTGCCAGTCCGATAACAATGCCGCTAAGGCTATAACCTTCTTCCGTCTCTACCAATAAATTCTTTTCCATTATTTGTGATAAATAAACTGGCGTTGGCGCTACGTCCGTTACTTGAGAGTCTACTTCAGTTGTTGTCGTCTCTAAGTTGGCTGCTTCGTTTAATTCATCTGCCGGTGAACCATCTTCTAATGTCGCTTCTTCCATATTGAGTTCACTCGTTTCTTCAGCAATCGACTCAATTTCTGGTAAAGCAGGGTTTAATCCTTCTGGATTGGTCTCAGATTCACGCCCAACCCAGCTTGTTAAGGTTTCTCGACCAATGACTTGCCCTTCTCGCATAAAGTATTGATCCGTTGGAAAAATACTTTGACTCATTCGAAGAAGTCCGTCTTCAAGTGCTCGAATATTGCGCGCAGAATTTACTGCGTAATAAGTACTTGCAGAGCTTGAAGGTTGATATTTGCCATCCACAATGGCAGCGCGATAATAGTTGTTCGCTAATTGGTTTGTGGTTGTCTGAACATCGACCTGATTCGGTTGATACTCGGTACGACCTTCATCCACTTCGTTGGAAATATCTCCTAAGCAGCCGGCTAGTAAAAGGATGACTGCACTCAAGAGAAATGGTTTCATAGTTTGCTTCATAGTTTACTCACTTTCTTGCTTCATTTGAATAAATTGACTTTCATCAATAATTGGAATATTCAGCGATTGGGCCTTAGTATATTTGCTGCCGGGATTTGTTCCGGTAATCAAGTAGTCCGTATTTTTAGAGACACTACCGGTCACTTTAGCTCCTTGGAGCGTCAGCCATTCTTTAGCTTCTTGGCGCGTCATTTGGCTTAAGGACCCGGTTAATACAATCGTCTTGCCAGCCCATGGAGACTCGCTTAAATCTTGCTCCGAGCGACGTGGACCTAAGTATTGCATATTAACACCCGCGTCTTTTAGCTCCTCAATTAATTGCTGGCTTTCAGGCATTTGCATAAAATGAGCGATGGACTCGCTAATAATCTGCCCAATCCCTTCAATGGTCTCTAATTGAGTGGCCGTTACTTCCTTTAAGGCATCCATATCTTCAAATTGCTCAGCAATCATCCGAGCTGCTTTTGCACCGACATGGCGTATGCCAAACCCAAATAGTAGACGCTCTAACGAATTTTCTTTCGAAGCTTCAATCGCCTTTAGGTAATTCATTGCACTTTTCTCACGAACATTCGGTAAGGTTAACAGTTGTTCCTCGGTTAAATGATAAAAATCAGCGACCGTCTCAACTAAATCCGCATCAATCAATTTTTCAATCACTTTCTCGCCGACTCCGACAATATTCATCGCACCACGTGAGGTAAAATGACTTAAGTTGGCCAGACGTTGTGCCGGGCAAAGTGAATTGTCACAGCGTAAAGCTACTTCGTCTGCGTGACGCGTTAACGGTTCGCCACACTCTGGACACTCCGTTGGAATTGCCAGAGGTTCACTCTCCGCTGAACGGCGCGCTGTATCAACAGACAATACTTCTGGAATAATATCTCCCGCCTTATGGATGGTGACGATATCTTCTAAACGTAAGTCGAGCGCTTGGATTAGGTCAACATTATGGAGCGAGGCCCGGCTGACCGTTGTGCCAGCTAGAGGAACGGGATCCATCACCGCGGTCGGCGTAACAACCCCCGTCCGGCCGACCGTCCATTCGACCTCCCGCACTGTTGTCTCAGCTACTTCGGCCTTGAATTTATAAGCAATCGCCCAGCGAGGGGATTTGACGGTATAGCCAAGTTCGCTCTGGACTGCGACGTCATTGACTTTAATGACGACACCATCAATCTCGTAAGGTAAGGAGTGACGCAACTCATCAATATGTTCAATATAGTGCCATATCTCATCAAGTGTTTGGCATAGTTGACGCTCTGGATTTGAGCGCAACCCAATTGTCTTCAGCCAATCAAATAATTGAGCTTGCGATGTTGGAGTATCGCTCCCCGCCTGCGCGACACCATACATAAAAATATTTAATTGACGCTCACTAGCAGCTCGAGGATCTACTTGTCTAAGTCCTCCTGCTGCAGCATTACGCGGATTCGCAAAGGGAGCTTGTCCTTGTTGTTCTCGGGTTTCATTTAATTGTTGAAAGACCGCCTTAGGCATATAAGCTTCGCCACGAAACTCCCCACTGACGGATTCATTGAGTCGCAAAGGTAACGATTTGATGGTCTTCAAATTCGACGTGATATCTTCGCCAACTGTCCCATCACCACGGGTTGCTCCACGAATAAACTTCCCATCTTGATAGGTTAAAGCTACCGCCAATCCGTCGATTTTACACTCACACATATAGGTCAATGACCGGCCAGCTAAAGCTTCGCAACGCTCGATAAAAGCGGCTAAATCTGCTCGATTAAATGCGTTACTTAAACTATACATTGGCTCGGCATGACTTACTTTAGAAAAGCCATCTAATAATTGGTCTCCCACGCGTTGCGTTGGGGAATCGGATCGAATCCAAGAAGGATGCGCTGCTTCTAGCTTGAGTAACTCGTGATACAGCTGATCGTATTCGTAATCTGTAATTTCAGATTGGTCTAAGACGTAATATTGATACGCATAATGATTTAATAAATCCGTCAGCTGATGCATACGCTGCTTAACATCATTCGTATGTGTTTCGACCATCCGATGCTCCTCCTTTATTCAAGTTCTACCAACAAATTGTTTCTAAGCAATTATAACACTTTTAGCGTGAATACTTAACTATTATCTGATGATACTATTCATCAAGGGGCTCAATGGGTGCTAACGAACCTAGTAGTTGTTTGATACCTTGAGATTCAAAGGCAATGCTCAGTTGTTGGTCACTGCCCTCATCTTTAATTGCCACAATCGTACCTTGACCCCAAGCTTTATGACTGACTTTGTCACCGACAGTCCAAGTTTGACTTTGATTTTGTTGGACACGTTGACGAATTTCTGCGCGAGTCGGTGTTTTTCGGCGTGGACCAATCGATCTGCGTCTTGAAGTGTTTTGCCCTAATACTGTTGATTGGAAGCTACTGCCAACGTGTTGTAGATATTGGCTGTCAATCTCATCGATAAAGCGACTTGGTTCATTATATTGATAATTACCATACAACAGACGACGGCGTGTCGAAGTTAAAAATAACCGGTCTTCTGCTCGAGTCATCCCAACATAAGCGAGACGACGTTCTTCTTCAACCTCACTTGGGTCTTCCAACGCACGACGGATTGGAAACAACCCCTCTTCCATCCCTACCATAAAGACATAAGGGAACTCCAATCCTTTGGCAGCATGGAGCGTCATCAAAGTGACTTGGTTTTCCGTCTCATTTTCAGCTGCATCGGTCATTAAGGATAAATCCGTTAAAAAGAATCGCAGACGTTGCTTCGGCGTTGCTTCGGTTGAAGTCGCATTGGCTTCTCCTTCTCGTTCCGATTGCGCCAAATAATCAGGGTCGCGCTCTAAAAAATCGGCATTCTCGAGTTCATCGTATTCATGAGCGACCGATAGAAATTCATTTAAGTTATCCAATCTGGCTTCCGCTTCAATGGTACCTTCTAGCTTAAGACTTTCTTGGTAGCCAGCCGCTTGCCAGACCGCCTCAATCAGCTCACTTAGCGTTAAAAACTCCGCCTGACGGTGCCACTGCTCTACCATATTGGCAAAGTCGACTAATTTCTCCTGGGTCGCTTTCGATAAGTTCGAATAGCTCAAACGCGAAATCGATTCGAATAAGCTCATGTCAATTGACGCTGCAAATTCTGTCAGTCGCTCAACTGTGGTCGCGCCAATACCTCGTTTAGGGACATTAACAATCCTTAAGAAACTTAAATTATCAGCTGGATTATCAATGAGGCGTAAATACGCTAACGTATCTTGAATTTCTTTACGGGCGTAGAACTTGGTCCCGCCGACAACTTTATAAGGCAAGTTCACTCGCATCAATGCTTCTTCGAGCGCACGCGACTGCGCTTGAGTCCGATATAGAATCGCAAAGTCACGGTACTCCAACCCTTGATCCTCTTTGGCTTCCATAATTTGTTGAATCACATAGCGAGATTCCTCGACATCCGTCTCCGCTTGGTAGTAGCGGATTTTTTCGTCAGATTCACGCTCACTCCACAGTTGCTTCGGTTGACGATGTGAGTTGTTTTGAATAACCGAGTTGGCTGCTTTGAGAATCGGCTGGGTCGAACGATAATTTTGCTCGAGCAGGATTACTTGTGCATCTTTGAAGTCACGTTCAAAGTTTAGAATATTTTCCATGTTAGCGCCACGCCAACCGTAAATACTTTGGTCCGCATCCCCAACCACACAAATATTTTGCAAGATACCTCCGGCTAAATAACGAATCAATTGGTACTGACTTTCGTTCGTATCTTGGTACTCGTCGACATGGATATATTGGAACTTCCGTTGATAGAAAGCCAACACCTCAGGTTGTTCCGCAAAAAGTTGGTTGGTCAGCATAATTAAATCGTTAAAGTCCATCGCATTACTCTGCTTCAAGCGCTTCTGATAGCCTCGATAGACTTGTGAATAAATATCCGCTAAATAGCCGATTGCCTCCTCGGCATATTGTTCCGGTGTTTGCCCTTTGTTTTTTGCTTGATCAATCAGGCTGAGCATTTCTTTCGGGTGATAGCGTTTGGAATCTAGATTGAGATCTTTTAGAACCTGCTTCATCACGGTCTGCTGCTCTCCAGCATCAATAATCGTAAAGTTACGGTCATAACCAATATGGTGATATTCTCGCCGTAAGATTCGAGCGCACATCGCATGGAAGGTCGCAACCCAGATCGATTCGGCACCTTCCCCAACGAGTTGCTCCACCCGTGTGCGCATTTCGCTCGCGGCCTTATTGGTAAACGTAATTGCTAAAATATTCCAAGGGTTCACATCTTGATAAGCGATTAAATACGCAATTCGGTGCGTTAAGACCCGCGTCTTACCGCTCCCGGCACCTGCCGCAATAAGTAACGGTCCTTCGGTCGTCATCACAGCTTGTCGTTGTAGATCATTTAATCGATTGATGCTGTCCATTAATCGTGACATCTTATTCTCCTTTACTAATACTGGCTGACGTGAATTGTCACGTCGTAACATTCCTCTTGACGACGAAATGGAGAATAAAATTTTCACTTCGTGAAGTGATTCTCTTTACTCTCCATCTGTTCGTTTAATTAGTTTAATAATAATTCTGTTGCTTCAATTTGACGGCGACACGATTCAAGCGAATCCCCCGTCACATTGACGTATCCTTGAATCGGCTGATGTAATGAATTTGATGGGAAAATCGCAAATCCCCAATCCGTGCGTGTTAAGTACTGAATCATCAACTTATCCGTATCGATTGCGGTAAGTGGTAACGCGATACCGGCCGGATGATTGAGCGTCAAGCTGGGTAGCGCCATGTCAAACATCGCCCGCAAGGTCGCTTCATAGTGCGACACACTCATCGTTCCAATCGTGAACATCGATTCTTCATTCATTCCAATACTAGCTTGGTTAACATACATAACCCCCGCAGACGTCACTAAGAATTTCAAAGTGAGCGATCCACGTAAATTCAGTTGGTTGGCCAGATGATAAGCGATACGTCGCATTTCTTCTTCCACCGGACGCATCAATTGCGCTGGGTAGGCTACTTGACGAGCAACTAGCATCCCTTCATGACGAATATCAAATGGTGGATAGATCAAAATCTCACCCCGTTCATTGCGTATCACAATGAGCGACACTTGTTTTTCAGCCGGAATCCAAGCTTCAAGTAAACAAGTTGTTTGAGCCAATTTAGCTTCTGCTAAGTTGAAATCATTCTCGCTATACAGAATGACGTGGTCGTCTGCTTTCGCAATATGCCGCTGTGTAGCTTTTAAGACGCAAGGGTAGCCAATATATTCGATTGCTTCTTTCAAGTCGGTCATATTGGTGACCATCGAGAACGGCGCCACTAGAATATGGTGCGTATCTAGATAGACCTTTTCAATCAGGCGATCCGTTGTAATCGCCATCAAGTCATCAGACATCGGCAAATCAGTGTGCTGATTCAACACGCGTAGTGCTTGGTTAGATAGGATTCCCTTTTCAGGAATTGCCAAATCAACACGCGCACCGAAGTACTTCAACGCCTCATCTTCATAATCTTCAACCACAGTCTGCCACAAGGCATGCTGCCGCACTGGGTTCTGCTCCTCAGTAACGAGACTCGCCACTCGGTAACCGAGCCGCCCTGCTGTTTGCGCTAAGACGGCCGCCGACAGACTAGAGCCGATAATACCAATCGTTGAACCAGGTAGATGTCGCTGAGCCATCCTATCGCTCCTTTCATTCATATCGTATATCTGATATCTTACCATTTTGTCCTCATTTACGCTAGAGAGTTCTACCAATGCCGCTTGAATATTGTGGGTGCATCACGCTTGATTAGACAAAGTGCCGGTGTGGAGGGGCTGAGTAAGCGGGATTGGGGTGGGGAGAAAAGGGAGAGACTAATCAACAGAGGGTTTGAGTTGGTGAGAGAGGGGTTAGACTAATAAAACCCAGGCTTTGGTTTGGCGAACCTCGTGCCAGACCAATCGAACACTTACTTTGGTTTGGTGAACCCTGACCCAGACCAATCGAACACTTACTTTGGTTTGGCGAACACTGTGCCAGACCAATCAAGCACTTACTTTGGTTTGGTGAACCCTGACCCAGACCAATCAGTCTATTGCTTTGGTTTGGCGAACCTCGTGCCAGACCAATCAACCACTTACTTTGGTTTGGTGAGCCCTGTGCCAGACCAATCAAACTCTTACTTTGGTTTGGTGAACCCTGACCCAGACCAATCAAACTCTTTCTTTGGTTTGGCGAATACCGCGCCAGACCAATCAACCACTTACTTTGGTTTGGCGAACACCGTGCCAGACCAATCAGTCTATTGCTTTGGTTTGGCGAACACCGTGCCAGACCAATCAACCACTTGCTTTGGTTTGGCGAACCTCGTGCCAGACCAATCAAACTCTTACTTTGGTTTGGTGAACCCTGACCCAGACCAATCAAACTCTTTCTTTGGTTTGGCGAATACCGATCCAGACCAATCAACCACTTACTTTGGTTTGGCGAACCCCGTGCCAGACCAATCAGTCTATTGCTTTGGTTTGGCGAACCTCGTGCCAGACCAATCAAACTCTTAATTTGGTTTGGCGAACACCGTGCCAGACCAAACAAACACTCCTATTGGTCCAGCAGCCCACGAGCCAGACCAATCAAACTCTTACTTTGGTTTGGCGAACACCGTGCCAGACCAATCAAACTCTTACTTTGGTTTGGTGAACCCTGACCCAGACCAATCAAACTCTTTCTTTGGTTTGGCAAACCCCGAACCAGACCAATCAACCACTTACTTTGGTTTGGCGAACCCCGTGCCAGACCAATCAGTCTATTGCTTTGGTTTGGCGAACCTCGTGCCAGACCAATCAAACACTTACTTTGGTTTGGTGAACCCTGACCCAGACCAATCAGCCTATTGCTTTGGTTTGGCGAACCTCGTGCCAGACCAATCGAACACTTAATTTGGTTTGGTGAACCCTGACCCAGACCAATCGAACACTTACTTTGGTTTGGCGAATACCGTGCCAGACCAATCAACCACTTACTTTGGTTTGGCGAACCCCGTGCCAGACTAATCAACCACTTACTTTGGTTTGGAGTGTAAATTGTAATTTTATTTTGCACTAAATTTAAGAGGTGCTTTGCACTAATAAAATAAAAAAGACTATTATTGCCTTATCATTTGCTCGTTCTTCTGTTAAGCCAGCAGTACCTATTCCAGGTTTTGTAAATATTACCCCAGGAACAGCGGATAGAGATATAAAAGATCGGAAACAAATTAGAGGGCTCTCTCAATTTGTTTCCGACTTCTTTTTTTAATGCACTTTTTCAAGCTATCATTATAAACTAAAAAAAGAAGAGATGATTTTCAAATTATTCCATCTCTTCCTTTCCTGTAAAACTATTGTATTTTTACACAATAGGGTCATTCAATTATTTCATGTGCCAAATAACGGCTTATTTTGGCTCTAATTTCAATATCATCGCATTGATGGCAACAATTACAGTCGAAAGTGACATCAAGACGGCACCGACTGCTGGACTTAATGTTATGCCAATTGGTGCTAGTATTCCTGCAGCTATTGGAATCGCGATAAAGTTATATCCTGCTCCCCAAACAAGATTTTCTTTCATCTTACGTGTGGTCTTCTGAGCCAACTCGATAAAAGATTCAATGTCGCCAGGGTCTGACTGTGTCAAGATGACATCGGCTGAATCCAATGCTACTTGAGTTCCAGCACCAACAGCTATACCAACGTCTGCTAATGCAAGAGAAGGTGCATCGTTGACCCCGTCACCGACCATGATAACTTTCTTTCCTTCTTCTTTAAGTTTTTCAACTAATTCATATTTGTCTTGAGGAGATTGATTAGCTAGATAATCAATACCTAAAATTTCTGCAACTCCTTGAGCCGCTTTTTCATTGTCACCTGTTGCCATAATCGGTTGAATCTTGTTCTTTTTAAGGGCTTGTATTAAGTCTTTACTTGTTGGTTTTAATTCATCCCCTAAAGCTACAGCACCGATTGCTTCGTCGTTTTCTACTAAGACACTGAGGGTTGCTCCTTTTGGAATATCCATATCCAGATTACGTCCATATGCTTTTTGACTGATTAATTGATAACGATGTCCGTTAGCTTGCCCTTCTACACCAGCGCCCGAAATAACATCAACCGAATCAAAACTTACTGGACGTATCCCTTGCTGTTCTGCGTAACTAATAATTGACTGAGCGATAGGGTGACTAGATCCACCTTCGATACCTGACAATAAGGCAACGATTTCATCTTTCGTATATTTATCATTAAAGAGTTCAACATCTAATACTTTAAACTCACCAGTTGTTAAAGTTCCGGTTTTATCTAAAACCATAACATCTGCGTTTGTAGTCAACTCCAGAGCTTCCCGGTCTTTCACTAATAATCCCCGACTGGCCCCTAAGCTGGTACTACGAGCAGTCACCAATGGAATAGCCAGACCCAGGGCATGCGGACAAGCAATAACTAACGTGGTGACTGTAAAAATAACTGCCGTTTGTACATCAGCTATAACCATCCATATGACAAGGGCAATAAGAGCTACAATAAGCGCAATATAAAAGAGCCATCCAGCAACTTTTTGTGCAAGATTTTCTGCTCGAGATGGTTGGTTTTGAGCTTGACTGATTAATGTCTGAACCTGAGAAATGAAGGACTTATCGCCCGTCTGCTTTATTTCCACATAGAGGACTCCGTCACCATTGGTTGATCCACCGAAGACCTCATCTCCGGGGTTTTTTTCAATTGGTTTTGATTCCCCAGTCAAAAGCGCTTCGTTTACACGTGATTCGCCACGCTGGATTGTTCCATCTGCTGGAACATTTTCTCCGGCTTGAACACGAATCAAATCACCTACTCGCAAATCAGCAACTGGACGTGTTTCAATTGAATCGTCTTCCAATACAACATGTGCATCTTTCGGCACCAACTCAGCCAATGCTTTTTGTGCATCTCCTGCTTCTCCAATAGCTTTCATCTCAATCCAGTGACCTAACAACATAATTAATATTAATGAAGAAAATTCAAAGAAAAAGTCCATCACATGTTCACCAGTCACATATCTAGCAATGACTGCATAAACACTGTAAAAGTAGGATACAGAGATGCCAAGAGTGACAAGAGCCATCATTCCAGGAGCCTTTTCTTTAAACTCATCTATTGCCCCCATATAGAAAGGTTTACCTCCATAAATGTACAAAATCGTAGAGAGAAGAACCACCAATATATCAGAGTACTGAAATGTTAATTGAAATGGTAACGAAATCCCCATCATAGGCGATAAAATCATAATGATAGTTCCTATAGGTAATGATTTTAAAAATATTCCCTTGAAATCTCCATGGTGGTGATGCTCGTGCCCGGCGTGGCCACTGTGGTCATGACCAGCATGATGATCGTGGTGCCCCCCGTGATGTTCCATTTCATTATGGTCGTGTTTTGAGTGATCCATGTCGCCGTGATTATGATGACTACGTGACGAATGTTTTTTGTTATTTCTCATTTTTAATTCCTCCTCGTATAATAAATGTAGTCTTAAATGAATGATTTTTAAGACTTTAAACTTGTTACCCCTTTCGGGGTATAATTGTTTGTAAAGATTGAGGTTGCCCAATTCCTCCTTGAAAATTATTTTTCCCTTTTAAGACTGGCACCTCATCTCTATAGACAGTATATGAATCAGCTGGATAGAACATTGTTTCTGTATCTCTTACGAGGCTATATCGTCCATAGAGTATGGGGAAAACCTCTTTCTAATTAAAGAAAGGTTGATGAATATGCAATACCTAGGTATAGACATCGGTAAGCGTGCTCATGAAGCAGCTTTACTTGATCAGGATGGAAATCATCTCGGAAAAACTGTGCGTTTTTCAAATAGTCATAAAGGTGCTGAAAAACTACTCGATTTAATGAATAGAGTGACCCCAATTAGTTGGACCAAAGAGATAAGCATATTTTGCTTGTCTCTTTTTTATGTGTATAGGATTTAATCCTTAAGCAGCTTGTGCCTGTCTATATTCAACAGGACTTAACCAGCTCAACTTTTCCTTAATTCGCTCTTCGTTATAGTAACGAATATAATCAATGATT
>NZ_PKHE01000008.1:0-62460 GCF_002847645.1 Falseniella ignava | reverse complement strand
CTTCCTTCAGATTCCGCCTCACGACGGACACCCTTGCCCTTAGCTAACAGTTCCTACTGCAAAGCCTGTAGCGGACTTGAACCGCCAAGTTAACGCCCATGCTGGGCGCACTTAAAAAGAAGGTCAACTCGAATAAAGAGTTGACCTTATTATTTCATAAATTATTTAATCCAAGTCCCTGTTTTACCAGCTAATGCGTCAAAAGCTTTTTCAAGTGAGGTAATTAAGGCGGATCCGCCCTCCTTTGCTTTCACAAAGCCTAAAGCAGCTTCAATCTTAGGCTTCATTGATCCTTCAGCAAATTCTTTATCCGCTAAATATTGCTCTGCCTGCTCAATTGAGAGTTCAGATAACCATTCTTGATCCGGTTGACCAAATTTAATCGCTACTTTTTCAACAGCAGTTAAAATAATTAAAGTGTCAGCATCCACTAATTCAGCTAATTTAGCGGATGTAAAGTCTTTATCAATTACTGCAGCAACCCCTTCTAATGCCCCATTTTCACTAATGACTGGAACACCGCCACCACCTGCAGCAATCACAATCATACCATTGTTATAAAGCAATTCCACGGCTTCTTTTTCAATAATATCTACTGGTTTTGGTGATGGAACAACACGGCGATACCCTCTACCCGCATCTTCTTTGAAAACAAAGCCTTTTTCAATCATTTCATCGGCAGCTTCTTTACTATAGAATGAACCAATTGGTTTTGTAGGATTTTCAAAGGCAGGGTCATCTTTATTAACTAAAACTTGAGTCACAACCGATGCGACGGTTTGGTCCATTTTACGGGCTAATAACTCATTTTGAATCGCATTTTGTAAGTGATAACCAATATAACCTTGACTCATCGCCCCACATTCTGGGAATGGCATTTCTGCTGTTTGTGCTTCTGATTTTGAAGCAATATCCATGGCTAGGTTAATCATTCCAACTTGCGGACCGTTTCCGTGTGAAACAATAACTTTGTTACCTTGCTCAACTAAGTCTACTATCGATTTAGCGGTAATTTTTACTGCTTCTTTTTGCTCCTCTGGTGTATTCCCTAATGCATTTCCACCTAAAGCTAATACAATTTTTTTCAAGTTTGTCCCCCTATTTATGAATTAATTATTCAACGCACGATCCACATTTCGAATAAAGTCTTGAACGTTTGTAACCATCGATACGGCTGTTACAGTCCCACGGTCTGAAAGTTTATTGACTGCAAATTCTTGAATATCAATCGTATACATATAGACTGGACGCACCATTCCATCAAACACATTATAGGATGGTGTCATATTTCCTGTTGCTATCGTAAATAAAATCGCAGACATCATAATAATCGTAGATGTTTTACGAGCATGCATACGCATAATATTTTGCGCTTCATAGACATCGTTAATCGTCTCAGGTAAGCCTAAACGGTCACGGATTGTTCCTGCAATGACCACCGGCACGTCCATTTCTACGCATGCTTTCATAAACCCATCTTTAACTAAGCCAGATTCAACTAACGCTTTTGTTGAACCGTATTTTCTAGCTAGGTTGATGGTTTCAAATAAATTTCGCGTCGTATTTTGTTCTTTTTCAAAGTGCTCTTGACCCCAAGACGTATTAAATATCCCTTTCTCTAAGTCAAATGCAGCTGTCTCCGTTCCACAGAAGATTGCTTGAACATAACCGTTTCGCACAAGTCGCTCCAATGCTAGACGTGAATCACGGTCTAGCGCAAGGGCGGCCCCAACAATGAGTGTCACATAACCGTTGTTCGCTTTCTCATGTTTGAGTACTTCATACAAAGTATCATAGTCAATGGAGAATGCGGTCTCACGCGAGCGTCCAGATCGGAAAGCAAAAGTATCCGTATTTTCTTCTTCGGCTAAAAACCCTTGTGTCCAGACATAAATACCTTCAGAAGCATCTTCCGTTCGGCCAATAACGACTTTGTCACCTTTTTTCAAATTACGGAATTCGACAATATTCACACTTTCTTCACCAGGTGTGTCATTCACTACACAAACTGTATCCATACGAGATTCATTAGCTAATACCCATTTTCCATTAATTTTAAAGTATTCTGGGTAAACCGAAAGGGCATGATAATTCCTTGGACTCAATCCATCATGGGTCACCTCTTCGACGGTGACATTGGGTGCATTTTTAAGGAATTCTTGTTCAAAATCAGGATGATGATATTTTGGCATTTCAAAGTGCATTATTGATCCGCTCCTTTCTGAACATGGTTTTGTTGTTCCACTTCAACGTGCTCCGTTTCAGGAATCGCCATTTCTTCAAATAACGCTGGATTTGCAGGCGTTATTAGTGCTTTTTCACAGTTAACAACAAAGTCTTGAACATTCGTTACCATTGGAATAAAGGCCATTTGTTCTCTTGCAGCCCCTACTTTATTAACGACGTTTTCGGTTACGTCAACCGAGTACATATAAACTGGCGTAATCTTACCATCCTTACGGATACGATAACTTGAGGCCATATTCGCAACTGATAAACTATGGAGCATTGTCGCAATACAAATAACTAAGGTTGCTTTATCAAGCTCTTTCTTCGTTTCTGAGAGCGCAAGGTCTGTTTCAGCAATGACTTCAGGTAGTGGTCCGTCATCTCGGATAGAACCTGACAAGACAAACGGTACGTCCATATCGGACAACGTCTTAATAATGCCATCTTTAACATTACCAGAAGCAATAAATTCTTTAATGGAACCTGCAGTTCTTACTTCATTGAGTAAGTCTAAATGATTATAGTGCCCCATTGGCACGTTCTCTTGCGTATATATATTTTGACCTAAAGCCGTCTGCAGGAAGCCCCCTTCTAGGTCATGAGTACACATCGCATTTCCACCCATTAAACAATCAATATAGCCATTTTCAGCAAGTCGATTAAGTGATTTACGGGTATCATAGTCGAATACTACGGAAGGACCTAAGACCCAGACGATATAGCCATCTTCCGAATCTCGTTCATGTTGCATCAATTCAAAGAGTAAATCATAATCCTTTGAAAATGATGTTTCCACTGCTTTACCTGGTGTTGAAAAGATCGATTCAGGGAAGCCATCTCGATAGACTAATATTCCATCCTCTACGCGTCCTTCTTTACTCAATACAACTCTGTCCCCTACTTTTAAATCGCGAATTTCAGTTATAGTTACTTGTTGGTCTTTAACAACGGCCACACAATTGAGTGAGTTATGTTCAGGAATCACCCATTCTTCATTCAGTTTATAAAAGGTAGGCATATGTGACGTTAAATAAAAATTATCTGGAGCGACCCCTTCTATTTCTACTTCTGCCAGTTGAACATTTGATGCCTCTTTAAATTTGGCTTGTGTAAAATCTGGATAAACAAATTCTGGTACTTGGTATCCCATATTATTCCTCCAATCATTTATTTTGATGTAAAGTAACATTGAATTGATTCGCTTCATCCAAAGAGAGCGATAATGTTGTAAAACTTTGAATCTCTTGGACGAAATTAATTTCAGAAATCAATAAATAGATTTCTTGCTCAATCATCCGCTGAATGGCTGTGGGTTCTAGTTGCTCCATCCGTATCATTTGCATAAATTGATCCAAGAACTTCGAATCATAACTTAACTCAATTTGACGTTCTTGAAGTTCGGACTCCAATTTTTCTAAGCATAACTCGATATATTTTCGAGTCGTATTCGCATTTAACGGTGGCAAATGGAAGTACCCGTCTACGTGGCGAATGAAATCTACTTCTAGTATACCATGTTCTATGGCCTCATGTGAGGTCACTGTGAGTAATATTAAAGCGTGTTTCATACTAATCGTTCGACCTTTATTATCGGTAATCATACCACTTTGAATCATTTGTAAAATAAGGTTTTGAACTTGTCTGTGTGCTCGATCGATATGATCAAACACAATCACTGAATATGGTTTCGTCCGAAGTGACTCGGTCAAAACTCCCCCAAATTCATAACCAACATAACCCGGTGGTGCTCCAATTAACTTAGTAATCGAAGACGCATCGGTAAATTCGCTTAGATCAAGTCGAATTAATGATTTAGCACCATCATATAGGCTATCCGCTAATAATTCTCCAAGATACGATTTTCCAGATCCACTTGGCCCTGTAATCAGAAAGCTTCCAACGGGTTTAGAACGAGATAATATCCCACCTTCTGAAATAATATATTGATTCATAATTTGGTCGATAACATCTTCTCCACCTACAAAGGATTGTTTAAGAAGAGATCGAATTCCCTGTAGTTGCTCTAATTTATTCGTTGTTAGCTTAGATTTTGGCATGCCAGATAATTTCGAAATCACGTCTTTAACTTCATTCTCCGTCACTTTTGTCGTTAGTGGATAATACGGAGCTTGTTGTT
This sequence comes from Falseniella ignava, assembly GCF_002847645.1. Taxonomy (NCBI): domain Bacteria; kingdom Bacillati; phylum Bacillota; class Bacilli; order Lactobacillales; family Aerococcaceae; genus Falseniella; species Falseniella ignava. The sequence goes on along the minus strand of NZ_PKHE01000008.1, from coordinate 58,094 downwards.
TTAATGTTTTTAACTTTAATTCAAGTTGGTCCTTTTGTTGAATTAACCTCGCCAAATCCTCAAACGCATGCGCTTCTTGCAACGCTTCAATTTCAATCATCAAAGCGAACCGCTCACTTTCATAACGGACAACCTCCGCTTGGCGGTCCTTTTCTCGTTGATAACGTTCTATTTGCTCTGACCATTCACTTTCTAATGTGAGAATTTGTTCAGATTTTTCTTGCAGTCGATGTTGAGATAAGCGGTCCGATTCTGAGGCTAAGGCAATTTTTTCCATTTCCAGTTGAATAATCGAACGATGAAGTTGGTCTAAGGCTTCGGGTTGCTGATCACGTGCCATTTTTACAATAGCGCAAGCTTCATCAATCACATCAATCGCCACATCGGGCAATTTACGTTCCGATAAGAAGCGTTGCGATAATCTAGCAGCTTCTGTAAGCGCCAAATCCGAAATTTCAACTTGATGATAAGCCTCGTATTTGAACTTAATCCCTCGCAAAATTGCAATCGTCGTCTCTAAACTCGGTTCTTCAACTAATATTTTTTGAAAACGTCGGTCCAATGCCCGGTCAACCTCGATAAACTGGCGATATTCTTCAATGGTGGTCGCGCCAATCGTTAGTATCTCGCCTCGAGCTAGCATTGGTTTCAACATATTGGCTGTATCCATAGCTCCTGAACTCGAACCACTGCCAATTATATTATGAATTTCATCAATAAATAAAATAATTTGACCCTCTGAGTCACGAATTAACTCCAAAATCTTTTTTAATCGTTCTTCAAAATCCCCTCGGTATTTTGCCCCTGCTACGAGTGCAGTCATATCCAACGAAAAGACAACTTTATCTTTTAACGCATCGGGAACATCCCCTTTAGCAATACGCTGAACAAGTCCTTCTACAATGGCTGTCTTCCCTACTCCAGCTTCTCCGATTAAGACCGGATTATTTTTAATACGTCTCGATAGAATCCGAATCGTATCTCGAGTTTCTTCTTCTCGTCCGATAACTGGATCTAATAACCCTTCCATCGCTTCTTGAGTTAAAACTCTCCCATATTTTTTCAAAGTTTGTAAGGTTTCTTGGTTTAAGCCACTTAATAAATTCTCATTGAATTGTTGACCCTTCAACTGATAATACGTTGTATAAGTAAGACCGTATTGTTGAGCTAATTTTGCTGTGGGCATATCCTCTTCACGTAGAAGTGCTAATAATAGATGCTCAACTTTAATTTGATCTTCATATTGATTTCTAGCAACCTCTTCACTGATTAATAAGGCACGTTGGTATGACCTTGACGTGTATAGAGAAGTCAATCCCTTCGCCGATCTTAATTTTTGAATCGCTAAATCCGTCGCATCTTCAAGAGATTGAACATCGATTTTTAATATTTTTAAGTCATCACGGATAAGTCCCTCAGGAAGTCTTAAAAGTGCACAAAATAAATGCAAATCTGTCACTTCAGCATTACTGTATTTAATGGCCAACTGATTGGCTGTTTTAATGACATTCAGCGCAGCTTGCGAATATTTTGCTAAATCCATCTCTATCCTCCTATAAGTAGCCAAATTAAATGAGATGCGATACCGGCACCTATTCCTCCAATCGTATGACAGAAGATCGCATTCCCAGTCATTTCCTTCGTATCTAAAGCATCCATCATCGCAATATGAGTCGATAAATAACCGGACCAACACATACAAATGGATGTAAAGACTGCGATATCATTTCCATTGACAATTCCTTTATTAGCCATATCAGTGACCATCCCAATCGCTGCCCCTGCAGAACCTAATGCTGTAATTGGCACCGCAATCGCATCAGGACTTGAAAAGCCGAATAATGGATTAATAATAAATGAAATTTTCTCACCTAAAAGTGGCAATAATGCAATCCCTTCATTCGCAGCTCCGGTATAAACACCACCTTCTCCGGGACCATTCGTAAGAAGTAAAACGATCGAACAAATTAAACAAACTCCCGGAATAATCGCAAGTCCCATATCAACACCCACTTTACCACCATCTAGGAAGGCCGTAATAAAGCGAGCTCCAGCAGAACCTTCACGAATTTTACGATAGCCTATTGGAATCTCGTCCGCTCTTTTGGTCTCAACCATTTCAGTGGTTCCATAATAGGCCTTCGTTCGCATAATCATCAGTCGAACGGAAATAATAGATCCGATAATCGCGCCAACAAAGCCTACTAACGCTCCTTTTAATGCTCCATCGATTGGCAATGCCATCATCGAAGTAACCGTAATTAATCCCATCCCAAATGATGTTCCTAAGTTCGTCAAAGCGGGCATTTGATATTTTTTAAAGTATTTTCTAAAATTATCGTCGAAAGCTAACGTTAAAATTGCCGGATTATCAGACATAAAACAGTTCAGCATCCCTAATGAACTCGCTCCCGGCAAATCATAAATAGGCTTCATAAAGAAGGATACAGCTTTATTTACAAGAGCAATTACACCAAATTCAGAAAATATCGCTGAAATTCCTCCTGCAATAACGGCTACAGCCATTAAATATAAACAAACATTTATCAATAAATCATAGGCGGTTAACATCATGGTTTTAAACATATTAGTACCACCCATAATGCGTCCCATATAAATAAATAATGAAAAGAATAGCACTAAAAATATCAAAGGTTCAATGCTAATTTCTTTCTTCAAATTATGATTACGTAAATTATTCTCCATTGGTTTCCTCCAATTGGTGATAACGTAGCGTCGCTTTGTCTAAGCCCAAATTATGAGAACTGAAAGCAAACTAATCATAAAAATCCGGGATTTCTCCCGGATTGATTGATTTGTTAACCCGCGGAAACAGATTGCATCTTGGGGCACCCTGTTTTTGGTGCTAAAACAATGTCGTCTCTCAGCCTCTAAAATCTTTGATGACTTTATTAGCAAAGTGTTGCGTACATCACCGCTTTAATGGTATGCATACGATTTTCAGCTTGATCAAAGACGTAAGATTGTTTTGATTCAAAGACTTCATCCGTTACTTCAATTGATTCTAAGCCAAATTTTTCAAAAATTTCTTGACCGACAGTTGTTTCTTTGTCATGGAAAGCAGGTAGGCAATGTAAGAAGATGGCTTCCTTATCAGCTAATTTCATGACATCTTTCGTCACTTGGTAAGGTTTAAGTAATTTGATGCGGCGTTCCCATTCTTCCTCTGGCTCACCCATTGATACCCAGACGTCCGTATAAATCACATTCGCATCTTTCGCTGCTTCTTCAACATCTTCAATTAATTCGATAGTAGAGAAGTTTTCAGCCGCAATTTCTTTAGCAGTTTCCACTAAAGATTCTTCAGGGAATAACTCTTTTGGCGCACAAGCAACAAAGTTAATACCTAATTTTGCACAAACGACCATTAAAGAGTTTGCCATATTATTTCTTGCATCACCAAAGTAAACAAACTTCAAGCCTTTAGAATAACCAAAGTGTTCTTCAATCGTTAACACATCTGCTAACATTTGAGTTGGATGCCATTGGTCAGTTAAACCGTTCCATACTGGAACCCCAGCGTATTTTGCTAAAGCTTCAACGTGCTCTTGCTTAAATCCACGGAATTCAATTCCATCGTACATCCGACCAAGCACACGTGCTGTATCAGCCACAGATTCTTTATGACCCATTTGAGAGCCGGTTGGATCTAAGTATGTCACGCCCATTCCTAAGTCATAGCCTGCGACCTCAAAAGCACAACGAGTCCGAGTTGAAGTTTTTTCAAAAATAATCGCGATGTTTTTCCCTTCTAAATAGCGATGCGGAACACCTGCACGTTTCATCGATTTAAAATCTTTTGATAATTCCAACAAATAACGAATATCATCCGATGAAAAATCTAGTAATTTAAGAAACGATTTACCTCTAAAGTTTTTTGCCATTGTATCACTCCTATCGAATAATCGTAAAAATGGTAACGTTTTTACAGTTCTATTGTAACACGCTTTCATTCATTAAGGTAGACTATAATTAAATGAAAAAACGCTAAAATATTAAAAAAGACTAATCTTTACTCAAAGATTAGTCTTTTGGATCAAATAATATTTAAAAATTTAGTTACTTGACTCTTTTTTACGTTTGATTGACCATAAACCAACCGCTAAGAATAGTAATCCAATTCCGAAACTAAAGCCAATAGCTTCACCTGTCTCTGGTAATTGATTTACACTTGCGACACGCGTTTCTGCCACATAAGTTTGATGTTCAACCTCTTTAGAAAGCTCCTCTTGAGCTGGGACTTCTTCGGATTCAGTCTCAGGTTCTGTAGGATTTACTGGCTTCTCTTCTTCAGGTTCAGCAGGAACTGTTGGCGTCTCTTCTTCGGGCTCAGCAGGTGTTACTGGAACTTCTTCTTCGGGTTCAGTTGGCTCTTCAGCTGCTTGAACTTGTTGCATGATGCGTGTATTCGGGAACGCTTCTGCATATTTTTCTAATTGTTCTGCAGTCATCTTCTTAAGATATTCCATCACCACTTCATCCATTGATGGACCTTCTTCACGTAATCCACCTAACATATCATAGCCATCGCCACCTGCCGCTAAGAAATCATTCGTAGCGAGGTTATACACTTTATCTTCTAATACTTTCTCAAATGTTTTCGTTACAGGGTTCAAAATCTTAAGATCCCATACGCGTTTTCCTGCTTCTTTCATCGCATCGAAATAAACTTGAACCGAATGAGATACTTGTAAAAATCCACCATTCGAACCTAATCGAGGAAGATCATTTGAATCTTTAACAATTTCGCCTGCTTTATTCTTTTCAACATCAGTACGAAGAGAATGTTCAAACATCGCATATAATTGTTTACCTGTCACTTGAATTTGAGACATTGTATTACCAAATGGTAAAACTGAAATAATATTACCACGTGTAATCGGACCTTCTTCAACGCTTACACGTACGCCTCCACCATTGATTACTGCTAAATCAGTTGGATTTGTGAAGCCTGTTTGTCCATATTCATATAATAAGTCAGAAATAATATTACCGAGATTTGTTTCACGACGACGAACATCATCACGCTCACCAACAAATTTCACTGGGTTATTTTCAACAATCACTTCAGCATTGACACGGTCATACTCTTCGCGAGCAGCTTCAATGATTTCTTTTACTTTTGAATTTACTTCTAAATCTTTCAATTCTTCTGCAGAGACATAATAAGCTTCAGCTTGATAGTCAGCGTCTTTACCTTTTAAAGCAATGTTACCAATATTAGCTAAGTGTGAACCTGTTTGACTGTACAATACATTGCCAAAGCGCGTCGCTTTTTTTGTATGTGAGTGCCCATCAATTACCATAATTTGTGCATCGCTATGGCGCTCTGCCAGTACTTTTGCCAGAGAATCTCCCCGCCATTGCGGATTAGTTTCATCATCAATCCCTAAATGCACCAAATAAATATAGGTATCTACCATTTTTTCTGTAAGTTCACTAAATTGCTCTAACCCTTCTGCAATAGGATTTCTAAATTCAACGCCTTCCACATTTTTAGGATGTGTTTTAGTCGCTGTTTCAGGTGTCGTTAAACCAATAATTCCATATTTGCGATTGTTCTTTTCAATCACAGTATAGGGTTGAAATACACGCTCTCCATCTTTATAGACATTGGCAGAAAGAATTGGGAATTTCAATAGTTCTTGATAAGCTAATGCATTTTCATAACCAAAGTCGAACTCGTGATTCCCTACTACCATTGCGTCATAACCGACTTCATTCATAAGCTCTGCCATGGTTTTTCCATTATCAGAGTTTGAAATCGGTAATCCTTGGAAAGCATCTCCACCATCCAGGACTAAATCTGGCTTCGTTTCTTCAACATAAGTTTTTACTTTACCAATCCCAATTTCACGATCTGTACTTTCGATTCGTCCGTGCATATCGTTAGTATGAACAATAGTAACATCTGGATCTTGAATTTCTCGCTCCTCTACTACTTTTTCATCAGCTTCATCTGATGAACTTTCAGCAGGCGTCAGATCTTCTCCTTCCATTTCAGGAATTGCAACCTCTTCAGAAGCAACAACAGGTTCCGTTTGAGCATTTTCAGCTTGAACGGACATTGGTGTTGTAAATAGCATCAATGATGCAAATACCGCCCAAAAATAATGATAAAACTTATGATTTCTCACAGATTGTCTCCTTTCAATCTTTGAATATATTATCCACATAATTTCCCAAAATATGTGGTAACTTTAATATTGCATAATAAAAAGTAGAAGTCAATCAAACATCTGATGAATGTTAAAATTATTTAAGGAATGATCGTGTTATCTAGATACATACTAAAAAGATGGAATTTTACAAATTTAAAAAACCAGCACCGAATGTAGTGCTGGTTTAAAAATTAAACTATTTATTTACAATTTCAAAGTATTTGTCAGAAGATTTAACCCCTGCTTTACCCATCATCGTTGTAAATACACATCCTAGAACTAAGCCTAAGAATAAGTAAAGTGAGTATTTAGAAACTTCGTTTGAAACATCTTCACTTACTTCAACTGCTTGGCTTACAATCTCGTCAGCTTGTTCAGAAACTTCTTCAGCTTTTTCGCTTGCTTGAGTAGATAATTCTTGTAGACGAGTATCTGCATCTGCTAAAGCAGTTTGAACTTTTTCTGCAGATTCATTGTAAGATTCAATTAAATTATCAACAGCTTTCTCAACTTCTTGTTTAGATAAGTCTGTGTTTTCTGAGATTACTTTTTCTAGATCATCACGGTCAACATCTGCTGCAATGTCTGTAATACGGTCTTCAATTGATTGACCTACTTCACTTACTACAGCTTGTGCATCTTCTCCGTCAATGACGATACGACGTCCTGCGTCTTTAATCTCATCGATTGTTAAATCAATTTGACTTTGTAAGAAATTAGGTTGGAATTGAGGAACATCTGAATTTTCTAAAGCTTTTAGAACTTCTTCTTCAACATCAGCTGTATCTTCAATATTGATTTCAGCAGCAATTGAATCAAATGCTTCTTGAGTTAAATTACCCACTGCTGAACCTGCTGTTGAAGCAACAGAACCAATTGCATCACCTGCAGTAGTTGCTACGGTTGATACAGCATTACCTGCTGCACCAAGTGTGCCGCCTACAACGTTACCAACAAGTCCGAAAACTCCTGATAATGCTGAGAATGCTAACCAAGTTGATAAGAATAAACTCACTGCCCAAGTTAAGAAACCGTGAACTAAACCACCACGACCAGCAGCTACACCGGCAACATAGCCTGCTCCACCTAATGAAACAATAAGTGAAACAACAAACCAGATTACCATGCTAACCGTTAAACCAGCAAATGGCTCATTCGCTGTAAAGTTAGGAACACCAAATCCAATGGCTGATCCGATTAATGAAAGTAAAATACTTAAAGCGATAAATGTAATGGCCCCTGCAATAACAGCTGACCAAGAAATGTTGGCCCCTGCTTTATCTTCTTTAACTACTCCACCGTAAGTGGTGGTTGATGTATACTCAACAGATTCTCCGTCGCGTACTGCTGCTTCTGTGTATACTTTGTCTACATTATTATGATTATGTTCTGTCATAATAACACCCTTTCTATCTTTACGATAAATTATAGTGTTTCTATTAATGATATTTTTATCATTCACTACATTAATAGTATACTACATAAATAAAGTAATTGCTAATAAAAGCACTTATGATTTACAAAAAGTTGCGATAATATCAACGTTTATTTGGCAACCGTTTGCAAAAAAATAAAAAATAGAGCAAAAGAAAATACAAATTATCTTTTGCTCCTATACATAAATCGTTTACACAAAATGACTATTTACAAATCTTATCACTTCATCAGCCAGCTGTTGCTTTGTCCGACCAATCGTTAAAACGTGCAAACCCTCTTCATACCAGATTAGTTCAGGTTTTCTTTTATGGAAATAATCCAATAAATCTCGGCTCTGTTGAGGGTCAATCATTGTATCCTGGCCACCTTGAGCAATTAAGACTGGCTTATCAAGTTCTGCAAATTGTTTGAGTAGCGCATATGAGATTTCTCCTAATGGCTCTAAAACGACCTTACTAACTTCTTGTTCCATCCCTTGAGTAGCCTGTCCAATCTCTTGCGGTGTCCAACCTAATTTTTTCTTTTCTTGAACAAAACGTTTAACAAAACTCTCCGCAACTTTATTTGAACTTTCAGGAATGAGGGGAGCACAAAACGCACCACCACCAAGAACATCTTCTGAATTTGCAATAAGATGCATTGCAATCAACCCACCTAGCGAAACGCCAAAGGCAATAATTTTTTTGTACCCTAATGATTTTAAATGTTCGACTGCTTGGTAACCATCTTCAATCCAAACATCTGGGTTAGCAATTGTTTCTTCAATGGCGCCGCCATGATGTGTTAATACTGGCCCATAGACACTGAATCCCGCTTTGGACAATAATCTCGCAAAAGTTCGGAAATCAATCGGAGATGAAGTGTATGAATGTAATAATAATATCGCAACTTCACCTGTTTGATAAAAAAATGATCGGTCTGTTGTACTCATAAATATCGATTATTTTTTAACAACGTGAATTGGCTTATCTGCTGCAATTTCAGCCGTTTCCATTATAATTTCACCTAAAGTTGGATGTGGGTGAACAGTCATCGCGATATCTTCAACCGTTAATTCTTTCTCAATTGCCAGAGACAACTCGTTGATTAAGTCTGATGCATTCGCTCCTACAATCTCACAACCAATTACTTTACCTGTCGCTTTATCAGAAATTAAGTTTACATAACCGGCTGTTTCTGCCATCGCGATTGCACGGCCATTTCCAGCATATTGGAATGAAGATTGAATCGCATCTAATTTTTGTGCCTTTACTTCATCCGACGTTACACCCGTTACCGCAATTTCAGGTTCAGAATATACGACGGATGGCATACATTTGTATGCAATAGTAGAATCCATGCCTGCAATTGCTTCAGCAGCAATTTTAGCTTCATAACTTGCTTTATGTGCAAGTTGTGGACCTGCAATAATATCCCCAATTGCATAAATATGTGGCTTGTTCGTACGTGCTTGTTCGTCAACTTTAACAAGACCGTATTCATCTAATTCTACGCCTGCTTTTTCAATACCAATATCGTCAGTATTAACCACACGACCGATACTTAGCATTACATAGTCTGCTTTGTACTCTTCTGTTTTTCCTTTAACTTCCGCAGTAACTGTCACACCATCTGCTTCTTCTTGGCTTCCATTAACCATCGCATTTGTAACAATTTCAACGCCTTTTTCTTTTAGTTTACGTTGAACAACATTCGTTAACTTACGGTTCGTTCCCGGTAAAATGTTCTTTTGTCCTTCAAGAACCGTTACTTTTGTGCCAAAGTTTGCATAAACCGTTGCTAACTCGATACCGATAACGCCCCCTCCAATAACAATTAAGCTATCTGGACGTTCTGGGAAGCTTAATACTTCTGTTGAAGAAACAATTCGGTCAGAGAATCGTACCGGTGGAATATCACGTGGACGAGATCCTGTCGCAATAATACAGTCTTCAAACTTCAGCGTTTTTTGACCTTCTTCACTTTCAATACTTAACGTATGTTCGTCTTCAAAGCGTGCTGTACCGCGAACAATTTCAATGTTATTTCCATTTAGAAGGTATTCAACACCATCCGTTAATTGTTCAACCGCATTAGCACGGAATGCTTGAACTTTATCCCAGTCAAACGTAATTTCCGGAACATTCAATCCAAATTGTTCATATTCTTTCACATCGTTGTATTTATGAGCGGCTGTAATCATCGCTTTCGATGGGATACATCCCACGTTTAAGCAGACGCCCCCAATATATTCTTTCTCAATAATTGCGACTTTCTTACCAAGTTGAGCCGCACGAATAGCAGCAACATATCCCCCAGGACCTGAACCAATTACAACTACTTCTGTTTCAATTGTCATTTACAATTGCCCTCCTTAAATATGCTTACCCTTCATCAAGTGAAGAGCAAAGAAAAATGTTACATCTATTTTATCATATTTGTGAATCAAATCCCAATACCCATCGATATTTTATTAGATTTCACATAGGTTGTTCGGGGGGATTGAACGAGCAGAGTTATACTTGATTACTATTTATTGTTTATTTTCCTAAAATGATTGATTATACTTTAAAAGACCATTATTATATTGATGGTATCTATTTAATAGAAAGGAGCTAGCTATGTCATTTACAAGTTTGAAAGAATTGGTCTACTTAGCCAAAACACAAGATTGCAAAATTTCTGAGATGATGATTGAGAGTGAACTACAATTTCACGGTGGTGATCTCAATCGGGAAGAATTAATTAACATTATGCGTGAACAATTCCACGTAATGATGGAATCCGTTAAGATTGGAACTGAAAACTTAACGATGTCTAAAACGGGGATTACCGGCGGAGATGGGTTTCGTGTGACAGAATATATTAAAGAAGGTAAAACAATTGTCAACCCCATTAGCTTGCAAGTGGTTGCCAATGCAATGGCTGTCAACGAAGTGAATGCTTCAATGGGACGCATTGTCGCAACACCTACCGCGGGTTCAGCAGGAATTTTACCGGCAGTATTAACCGCTATGGTTGAACGAAATGAATTTAGCGAAGATGAGATTATTCAAGCGATGTTTACTTCTTCTGCTCTTGGACTTGTCATTGCGAACCGAGCTTCAATCTCAGGCGCACAAGGTGGCTGCCAAGCTGAGATTGGCTCTGCAACAGCAATGGCTGCTGGAGCTTTAGTGGAATTACACGGCGGAACACCTGAGCAAGTAGGTAACGCTGTTGGGTTAGCTTTAAAAAATTCACTCGGACTTGTCTGCGACCCGGTGGCTGGTTTAGTTGAAATACCTTGTATTACGCGAAACGGTCTTCACGCTTTAACGGCCATGGCTGCAGCGGATATGGCATTAGCTGGCGTTGTAAGTATTATCCCACCGGATGAAGTCATCGATACAATGGAATCCATCGGTAAGGATTTACCACCTTCCCTACGCGAAACAGGAATTGGTGGATTAGCGGGAACCGAGACGGGTAAAGAAATTAAACACCAAGTTTTTGGCGATACGACGTTAGAAATTGCAAATTACAAGAGTGCTTATGAAATTATCGGGCCAATTATGGTAGGACCTTCATCTTCTCATACTGCCGGCGCGGTTCGAATTGGTAACGTTGCACGTCAATTATTAGGAGAAGAACCTGAAGAAGTCGTCTTCTCGTTGATGGAATCTTTCGCTAAAACTTACCAAGGTCACGGAACCGACTTAGCACTCATTGCCGGTGTCTTAGGTTTCACTACTAAAGATTCAGATGTTTCTCTGGCAAAGGAACGTGCAGAAGAAGCGGGTCTTAGATATAACTTTTTAGAAGCGGATTTAGGCAATTATCACCCGAACACCGTTCGAATTAACTTATGGGGACCAACCAAACACGTTGAAATCATCGGAAGTTCTATCGGGGGCGGTAAAATCGAGATTAAAGAATTTAACGGCTATGACGTTAAATTCAGTGGCGAACGACCTACACTTGTATTACTACATCCTGACCGTGTCGGCTTTATCAATGCGATTACCGAGTATCTATCACGTCACGCAATTAATATTTCCGCATTAACCAACCGTCGCTCTAAAATCAATGGGCCATCCGTCTCAATTTATGAGCTAGACATGAACTTAATTGATGATGATATCGAATCGTTGAAACAACAGTTTCCATTTATCGAAGATGGCGCCATGGTTTACGTTCAATAATTAACTAGCAAGTCATCAAATAACCGAGCATCATAATGTGCTCGGTTTTGTTGTTGAATGATGACATATTTTGACGATGAACCTATCTGGATTTTCGATTCTAAATAGATTCAAGTGACAAATCTATTTAGATTTACAAATCCAAGATGATTCAGACTGTAAACCTATTTGGATTTACAAATCCAAGATGATTCAGAATGTAAACCTATTTGGATTTACAAATCTAAGATGATTCAGACTGCAAACCTATTTGGATTTACAAATCCAAGATGATTCAGACTGCAAACCTATTTGGATTTACAAATCCAAGATGATTCAGACTGTAAACCTATTTAGATTTACAAATCCAAGATGATTCAGACTGCAAACCTATTTGGATTTACAAATCCAAGATGATTCAGAATGTAAACCTATTTGGATTTACAAATCCAAGATGATTCAGACTGCAAACCTATTTGGATTTACAAATCCAAGTAAGTTCGTCGAATATCATTCTCAAATCCAATAATATTTCACAACAAAAATCCTACAATGACTCAATGCATTGCAGGATTTTTTGTAATCATATTGTTAGTTTGTTTTATTTAAGTCTTTAACTTTAATAATCGGTTCACCATGCGAATTGTAGATATATTCGCGCGCTTTTTCACCCGTGACCATGACTTTAATGAGGCGATCACGATACGGCTCTGCCAATTGATCGAATAATAGTTGGTCTTCATCAAGATGAAGCTGTTGACGAAGCGAGTCAACTTGACCGGCAGGCATTAACTTATAATTTGACTTAGGTAAAGGATGCTCACTCTGACGAGCTTCAATTCGATAAACATAATTCGGATCGCCATAACTGATTTCTAGTGCTCCACTATTTGTACGATGCTCTTCAACATCATGATATTTTTCTTTATGGATTTCCCACCATGTTTCGATGGCACTTCGGGCGGCTTCTTCAGATGGATAACTACCATGCTCTTTTCGTTTTTCAGCAAGACGATTTTCCCAATATACGGTATAGACAGTATGACTCATCAGATATCCTCCTTTTTTATAGTTCACATTTATTGTAACGCTTTCAAATGGATTTGTCATTCGTTTTGATAATTATTGAGGTAATTCCCAATGAATAGGTTGTTGGCCTGTCTCAATCAAAAATTGATTTGCTTTCGAAAATGGACGAGAACCGAAAAAACCTCGATAAGCGGACAACGGACTCGGGTGCGCAGAAGTAATAATATGATGACGTGTCGTATCAATGAGCGCCGCTTTCTGTTGCGCTGCCCTTCCCCATAAGATATAGACAATCGGATGCGGTGAACGATTGAGTGTTTCGATTAAATAGTCCGTCAACTCTTCCCAACCTTGACCGCGATGCGAATGCGCTTGATGCGCCCTCACCGTCAATACCGTATTCATCAGTAACACTCCTTGACGAGCCCAAGCAGATAAATCACCGTGAGAAGCAGGTTTGATTCCTAAATCTTGTTCAAGCTCTTGATAAATATTTCTTAAAGACGGTGGAATCACAACGCCTCGCTTCACTGAAAAACTCAATCCATTGGCTTGTTGTTCACCGTGATATGGGTCTTGTCCTAAAATCACGACTTTGACTTGATTAAAAGGTGTTATCTCAAAGGCTTGAAACCACTCTGCTTGTGGTGGATACACGGTATGTTCCTGCAATTCCTTTTCAAGAAAGTGTGTTAAATGATGAAAACTCTCTTGCTTGGCTGCCTGTTTAAAGAAAGGTTGCCAACCATTTGCTACAAAATCCAAAGTTATCGCTCCTTATTTTGATAAATAATAAAATAATCGGTCCAATCTCCCGTCGGAACAGTTATTTCCTGAACAGGTTCAAAAATCGATTCCGTCTCTAGAAACTTTTTAAAGTGGTAAGGATAATAACAGATTAATCGCACTGTCCGTGGAAATTGCTCGATGGATTTTTCAATGTTTCGTACCACTTGTTTGAAAATCGGTAATGCAAATGGATTGAAGAAGTAATACAACGTCTCATCGGCTTGCATCAAATAATCTTGGGCACTCACTGGATACAATTCAATCGGCGGCTGGTTAGGATGTGCTTTAAAATAATCCGAAGTATTTTGCTTCAATAACTTTAATGTCGTCGGGTGGGATTCTACGCCTCGCACCACCAAATTCAATTGATAATTCATAAAGCACAAGACACGCCCTGTTCCACAACCAAAATCTACCAGTACATCTTGCGAGCTTATTGTCAAATAATCCAATAAATATTGTAAAATCGAATAACTTGTTGGCTCACTTTCATAATGCATCGGTTGTTCAGAACCCCAATAAATAATCGATTGAGTTTGGATATTTAAGAATTGATCATCGATCTCCAGTGGCTGATCCAACGCGCTCACCTCTCTTTTAGTCAATGATTCCTTGGTCAGTCAACACCTTACGAAATGCCATCATTGCAGTATATGAAGCAACAATATGAATCGTTGTTTCATCAGTCTGTTGTATCCATTGTACAACGTCGCCAACACTCATTGGTTGGATTGGAACGGATAGCGCACTGCGTTCGAGCTCCTCAGTGATGGCTTGCTGACACATCCCACTTGTAACAATTTTTTTTATCGGATATGAGGCCATCCGATCGAAATCAACTTGTTGTAACCAACCAATATCTTCGCCATCCGCAGGTTGGTTATTAATTATAAAGACCATACTCATCGGTTCGTTCGTTAAGCCAATTAAATCCAGCGTCTGCTCCATCCCAACTGTATTTTTGATTAAATTCAAATGAATTTCCTTACCTTGGTATTCAACGACTTCTTGGCGTCCTGAAATACGAGGAGCACCTGAAAAGGCAGCTTGAATCTGCTCAGGCGTACACTCTAGATAGCGACCGAAAGCATAAGCAGCTAAAGCATTATATACATTGTACATGCCGCCCATTGGTAATTCATATTCTACTTCGTCAAAAGCGACTTTCGCGTAATCCGCATCAAGTTCAATAATGTCCATCATACGATAATCTAATGAGGGATGACTTAAGCCACAAGACGGACATAAATAATCTCCTAAATTACCGTAGCTAAGATATTTATACGTGAGAGTATGTTGGCACTTTGGACACGATTCATTCACTAATACCGATTCAAAGTGATTAACCGATTGTGACGAATAATCAAAACCGAAATACAGTCGTTCGTTCTCTAAATCTGGCATATGCAAGTATGGGGAATCACCGTTCGCAATAACCTGTGCTTCAGGAGAGCGACGAGCTGCTTCTTCTAATAGATTCGCTACCGCCTGAACGCTACCATATCGATCCATTTGGTCTTCAAATAAATTAGTATGGATGAATACATCTGGTTGAAAATATTGGAGAATTTTATTTAAGGAGCCTTCATCAATTTCTAGAATGGCCAGTCCCTGCTCCCCTGCTTTAAGCGGCTCGGCAGCAAGAAAAGCACCCACAATCCCTTGAATCATATTCGAACCGGATGCATTCGTCACAATTTGATAACCTTTTTGTCGCGCCATCTGTGCGCATAGTGCCGTAGTCATCGTCTTTCCATTGGTTCCTGTAATCACAGCAATTTGATAATTTTTTGTTAGAGAAGCTAAAATATGCGGGTCTAACGTCAAAGCCAACTTCCCTGGGAAGCTACTTCCCCCCTGAGTTAATCGGCTCAATACTTCCCGTGATCCGTTCGCAAGCATTCGAATGATTCTTGTCTTCAAATTCATATTTTTGTTCTCCTTCATCATTAAAATACTTGTCTATTATAGCATATCTCCTTTTTTCAGTGCATTATTTCCTTCTTAATGAAAATGACTTTTTAATTAATCAAGTTCAATTTCATCTATTTTTTTTCGGTAAGCTTTTCGCTTTGAATAATTTATCGCAACGATGCCCCCACCAACAAGGCAAATTGCTAAACCGATCAACGTATAGCTTAATAATTCTCCAGTTGAAGGCAGTGAGACTTGATCATTCTTTAAACGCTGGGTTGTTTCCTGCGTAGCATTTTGTTTCACCTCCGGGGCATTACGTTGAGGTTTCGGTTTTTGGCTGGTCGAAGGTTTTTCTGGGTTACTTAAAGCCTGCTCTTTTAAGATTCGTTCTTTTATTTGATCTAAGTGATTCTCCATCGGAGATTGAGAAGTTGATTCAACGGTCGTTGTTGATGAGATATCATTAGAATTAACGGGAGTATCAATCAAAACTTGTCGAGATGCAAAACGTGTTGTATAGCCATTCCCCGCTTCGACACTTTGCCATTGTTGGTTATTTTCATCATAGATAGCTAATTGCAACTGATATTTTTGATGTAATTTTCGCACTTGTTCAATATCTATATCTTTATTCAGTGATTGATCATTTAAGTAATTAACGAGCTGTTCCTTTAATGCTTGGAAGATTTCTTGATTAATCTGATGAAAATAATCCCATTGCTCTCCTTTAAGTTGAACAATACGTTGATAGAGCGCTTGGTAATCTGCCAGCTGTTGCGTACGATAATAATCTTTTTGACCAAATTCTGCGACCGTTTGAATATCAGCTAAACTCAATTCTTTAGCGTATCGATAAGGTTCATATGCTGTAGGATCAATCGACATATTAGTTTTTCCGTGCAAGCGCAACTTTAATTCTGACTCATCAATCAAAGTATTAAATGCTTGATAAATTTGTTCATAGGTTACGACTTGATACGCTTTGGGCACAATTTCTTTTAAAATTGCATCTATTTGACTTAAATACTGATCGAGGGGAACTTGAGAATTCAACATCACACCCTCTAATGGATACGCTTTGACCGAATATGGATAAAGCAAACATTGATTGTATATCGTTTGCGTATCATCTTGTGTTATTTCCGCTTGCGTTACTTCATTCAGTTGATTCAACAATTGTTGATGCTCCACTTCAATATCAGACTGCTCTACCTTTAATTGATTGATTTGCTGATTCAATTGTTCGATATAATGGACCCATTGCATTACTGATTCATCTTGTGAAATTTTATCTGACTGTACTGCCTGGTCCAATGAATTAAACTCCTCATCATTTTGTTGATACCAAATATATAATTCTTCCAACAAATTGCTTAATTCTTCTTGTGCCCAAGTAACAGATTCGCTGGAACCTGATTCAAGTTGATAAATCTGTTCATTGATTTGATCGTACCGAGCTGAAAGTTCTTGAATCACCTGATGCATTGATTGTCGCGGGTCAGCTTGAGGGACTACTGGCGCCTCGCCTTGCCTCAATTGAATAATACATTCATCGCAGCTTACTGGAACATTGGGAATCGTTTGAGCCAAAATATACGGCTCGGGTATTTCTAAAGCAGTCGTAAAACACGAACTAAACAACGATAAAACAATACTTAAGAGACAATAGAATTTTTTCATAATTTACACCTCCATTAATAAGTACACAAAAAAACACGAAATCTTGCATGATTCCGTGTTTTAATCAAATTTTAATTTAATCTAAGTAATCGACCACTTCAACGTCGGTAAAGTAGCTCATCCGGTCGCGCAACTCTTCCATCCAATAGTCCGAGTTATAGAATCCATACTCACTGGCATCCGCTAACGGAACCACATAATATTCTGTCGTTTCAGGCATTCCGATATTATATGTTGGCATAAAGCGAATCTTTCCTAAGATCACTTCACCATTGGCCAATTTATGGAAACAATATTCACCAATTCCGCCAATTCGGGTATGTTCTTCATATTGTCCAGATAAGAAGTTTCCGTGGGAGAACCAGCCACCTTGATGCGCATTGTAACGGATAAATGGCTGAACAATGTGTGGATGTCCGCCTAAAATAAAGGAGGCTCCCGCATCACGCGTCACTTGTGCGATATGATATTGATTTTCCACTGGCAGAAACTCATACTCCTCACCCATTTGGAAGACCACAATTGAAACATCAACTAGTTCATTAAGTGCTTGAACTTCTTCACGAATCACGTCCTTATCAATCAAAGTGATTAAATGTTCCTCTCCTTCGGGAATTGCGTTACCATTTGTTCCATAGGAATAAGATAGGAAGCCGAATTTCATCCCATTTTTCTCAATAATGCGTGGTCGGCGGTAATCTTCCCATGATTCATAGCTCCCCACATATTCTAAACCATATTTTTGTAAATTCGCAATGGAAGCGTAAGCGCCAGGTCCACCTAAATCCATGGTATGATTGGTCGCGTTACTAACAATATCGACCCCGACATTTTGCAGCGCAGGAATAATTTCCTCAGGAGCATTGAAGAAAGGATAGGTTGAGATGCCATAATCTTCTCCAGCTGCAATCACTTCTAAGTTAGCTGTCGTAATATCCGCATTCTCAAGGTACGGCTTCACTGGCGCAAACATATGATCAAAATTATAGCCATCTTCAGTTGCTGCATCATAAAACACCGTATCGTGAATTAAAATATCGCCAATCGACCGAATCACAACGGTACTTACAATTTCCGAAGCAGCTGATTCGATCGTGGTTTCTTCGAGGGTCGTCGCGGGTGTCGGAGATTCATTTTGCATATGTTGCTGTACTTCTGGATTGACACAACCCGCGAGGAAAATTAATGGGATTAACCATCCACAGCGCTTTTTGAATTTCATTGATTTCTCCTTACTTCTATTTATCATTATCGTTAATTGATATTACTTAGCATGATTTTACTATATTTAGATGAATAAAGCATCCTCAAAAAAATTAACCCAAATGCCCTCCTACCAACTTTGATCTCGCAATAGCTGTTGCTCCCGGCATTAAACTGCTAGTTCGCACTACACTTTGGTAACCGTAATGATCCCGCAACTGATCAATCGTGCGTTCCAAGCAAAATCGACGTTCTCTTACCGCTGGATCCTCAAAAAGATTCAACTGCATACCACTTTCCACTTGAATGTCGCCGAGTTGAACCGCAATACTCCGAACCGGATGTCCTCGATAATGTTGACGAAACAGCTGCAACATTGCTTCGATCAAATCGAATGATGATGCTGTACCATCCACCGTCATTTGATGAGAAAAGCGAGGCGCATAACACGACCTTGAAAAACCGAGTGATAGATGAATTTTACGCGCTTGAAAGTGGTGTTTTCTTAACCGAGCTGCAACTTGATCGGTCATCTCACTAATTACCCGTTCGATTTCAGCGCGGCTTCGGTAATCTTTGGTCAAAACTTGTGACTTGCCAAATCCTTTGCTCTGTGGAATATAACGTTCTGAAAAGTCACTAAAATCAATACCATACGCATGATAATAGAGTTGTTCGCCAATGATACCAAATTCTTTTTTAAGTAAAGCAAGATCCGCCTGCGCTAAGTCCTCCATCGAATAAATATTCAGTTGATTCAGGCGGCGCTCAGTGCGCTTACCAATCCCCCAAACTGAATTTAAATCATCGATCGGCCATAATTTTTCAGGAATAGTGTTATAATCCCACTGGGAAATATACGTCGGTGCTTGATGTTTCGCATCTAAATCTAGCGCTAATTTGGCCATCAGTGGATTGCGCCCAATCCCAATCGAAACGACCAAATTTAACTCTTGCCAAATCGTTTGTTGAATAAGTTGAGCAAGCTGCATTGGGGAGCCATAAAGTAGACGGCTCGCTGTAACATTGATAAAACCTTCATCAATACTATAAGGATGCCAATCTTCCGCTGAAACAAAACGTAATAAAATCTCATTCAATTTACGATTTTCTTCGATATAAGTCGCCATTCTTGGTGGTACTAATAAAATATCATCAAGTCCTTGTGGTATCTCATACGTTCGTGTCCCGGTCTTAATGCCATATTGCTGCTTCATTGACATGGAACTCGCTAAGACTAATCCACTGCGATGATCATCTCGACTCACCACACATAATCGCGATTCGAGTGGGTGTAAACAACGCTTTAAAGATTCTACCGAAGCAAAGAAACTCTTACAATCAATACAGAAGACGTCTTCTTGCGGCAATTGAAGTGATTTCAAATCCATGTCATCCACCCTCCTCGTCATTTTCTAGTATACGAACATACGTTCGTTTTTGCAAGAAGTTTTTCACTCATAATTAATGAAGAATCAATCGGCGCAGACGATTGCCCCTTGCGATTCAGAATTGATATCATGTATAATTTAGATAACAATTCTACTAAAAAAATCAACAGGAGGTGACAAAAAGTTATGTTTTTTAAAACAACATCCGAAAAATCAACCGAGTTTTTCTCGTTCGTATCTGCAAATCAATCGAATCAGATTAGCTTGAAAAAGAAAGTGACAATCAATAAGCACGATTCGCAAGTTTTTCTTCGTTTTACTAAAAAAGTACACTTAAAACCGTTCGAAGGACTTGCCTTGGTAGTATTTGCCAAAGACCCGTCAGATCCATCAACCTACCAATCTTATATTTTAGCGGATCATATTCAAGTGAATCCAGGGGTCTACTTTAATACTTTGACGGTGACACGTGATTGTACGGTCTATATGCAGCCAACATCACAAGCCGCACCGAAGATGTTTTCTTCTGCTCAACTTCTGACAAGTGGAGAATTTGAGACACAATTATCGGTAGACCATATTTATGGCATTATTTACCAAATGAAATCTCACTCCGAATCGATTCCATTTCACCTAGGTCCTTACTATGAATTACTAGTTATCGATCAAGGCGAATTGGACGTCATCATTGATTCAGATCATCAACATATTAAGAAAAACGATTGTCTAATTCTCCGATCGGATCAACCTTATCAGAAGCAGCAAGGAAGTTCTGAGATGGTCGCCTATATTTCGATCTTATTTGAAGCCAGTGGCATTCCTGAGTCCGCACTTGCGCAACCGATGAATCTTGGCACCGCCAATCGTCAAATGATCGAGCGGATTATCAAGTTAGCTGAGTACCCAGAACAATTTGTCTATCCAAACGATGAGATCAAACTAAAATTAGCAACTTTAATCTTGCAACTGATTCAAGGGCAAACGCCATCCGCTGAAGAGCCAATCACATCAATGCGTGAAAATTATGAAAATGATTTGTTCCAATCGATTTTAGATTTCTTAGATCAAAATATCGCCACGCATAATCAAGTGAATGACTTAGTGGAACACTTTGCCTTATCACGTTCAACACTTCAAAATTTATTTAAAAAATATTTGAATATGACACCCAAAAATTATATCAATCAAGTTAGACTGGATCGTAGTAAGCATATGATTCGTAATACTCAAATGACGTTATCACAAATTGCCGACTATCTCGGGTACGGATCGATTCAATATTTCTCACGTGCCTTTAACCAAGCTTTTGGCATGAGCCCGTCTCAATATGCAAAATCGATGATCCAGTAGTCTTTCGCTATCCAACTTAAGGAGGTTCTTATGTCTTTTGATGGTTTCTATACACATATGATGCAACAAGAACTCGCTGATCACTTAATCGGCGGAAAAATTAATAAAATTTATCAACCTTTTTTACAAGATATTCAACTCGTCATCCGGTCCAATGGTCAAAATCACCGCTTAACAGCTTCAATTCATCCAGTCTATTATCGGATTCATTTAACCGAAGAACGGTCAAATAATCCTAAGCAAGCGCCAATGTTTTGTATGTTGTTGCGTAAACATATTGAAAATGCCGTCATTCAAAATATTACACAACTGGAAAATGATCGCATCCTGATTTTTGATTTATCGAGCCGGAACGAACTGGGGGATAACCTCCACTATCAATTGATTTTTGAACTGATGGGACGCCACAGTAATATTGTTTTAATTAATCCTGCGACACAAACTATTATTGATTGTATTAAGCATGTCCCTGCTAGCCAAAATACGTACCGCACATTACAAGCCGGAGCAGAATATCGTCTACCTCCTCAACAAGAACAACAAGTAAATCTCTTTAAATTATCGGATGAGGCAAGGTCAGAATTTGCAAAAATAAATCGGGAAACGATTGAATCTGGTCAGGCACACCGCGTGATTCAAGGTTTGTCGAAGATAACGAACCAACAACTTTTAAGTTGGCTTGAACAAGGTGATACGGTTGAAGTTGCCCTCGAACGTTTGTTGGGCCTCTTTAGCGAGAAGCAACCGGTCGTTTTCAACCAACCGGACCCGGTACAATTTTATTCTGCGGATCTACCCGTTATTGAAGGTGAGCGACAATATTTTAGATTGCTTGGAGTTTCTTTAGACTACTACTACACTGAAAAAGCACGCTTAGACCACATCAAGCAGCTCTCAGGGGATTTGTCACAACATATCCAACGTATTTTGAAACGCAACGACAAGAAATTAACGGAGCTGCAACGTGATCGAGTGGTCGCACAAAAGTCCGATGAATATAAATTAAAAGGTGAACTGCTCAGTGCCTTTGCTTCAAGCATTCAGCGCGGTCAAACTCAAGCCACGGTAACCAACTATTATACCAACGAACCGATAACGATTGAATTAGATCCACAACTTTCAGCCATTGATAATAGCCAAGCTTATTTTCGTAAATATTCAAAATACCGTGACTCCCTAAAATATATTGATCAGCAAGAACAGCTAACTCAGCAGGAAAATCAATACCTCGAAAGTGTGCTCGTCCAAATTTCGCAAGCCACTGTAGCCGATATCGAAGATATCAAAGACGAGTTGCGTCAAGAGGGTTATATGGCTCAACATAAGAAACAAATCAAAAAGCGCGCCACTTCCAAATCACGCCCTCGGGTATATGTTGCAAAAGACGAGACGCGCATCTTAGTTGGGCGTAATAATCATCAAAATGACCAATTGAGTGTCCGCAACTCTCACAAAAACTATTGGTGGCTCCATGCTAAAGATATCCCAGGGGCTCACGTTGTGATTGAATCAGTAGACCCTAGTCCGGAGACGATCCAAGAAGCCGCAGAAATTGCTGCCTACCACTCAAAATCTTCCCATTCAGCCAACGTTCCCGTCGACTTAGTGCAACTCAAAGCCTTGCGCAAGCCCAACGGTGCCAAACCTGGCTTTGTCATCTACGAAGGTCAAGAAACATTGTTCGTTACCCCAGTGGAAGAAGAAATCAAATCGAAGGAGCAGGTGCAAGACTAGTAGTAACACCCTGTTAGAGAAATCCCTCATCAAATTTGGATGAGGGATTTTTGTGTGGGGGTGGGATTGTGAAATCAGTGGGGCTTGAGCTTCTGCCTAGGGCGAGCCTGAGCTGTTGGCACTCGCAGGGTGAACTTCAGCTCAACCACCCTGAGATGAAGTTGCGGTGTGAGAAACTCCAGCTCAGCATCCCTCAGATGGAGTTCCGGCACAAACAACTCCAACTCAGTCATCTTCAGATGGAGTTCCGGCACAACTAACTCCAGCTCAGCCACCTTCAGATGGAGTTACACAACACGACTAACTCCAACTCAGCCATTTTCAGCTGGTGTTCCGGTGCAACTAACTCCAGCTTAGCCACCTTCAGATGGAGTTCCGGCACAACTAACTCCAGCTTAGCCACCTTCAGATGGAGTTACACAACACGACTAACTCCAACTCAGCCATTTCCAGCTGGTGTTCCGGTGCAACTAACTCCAGCTCAGCAGGCGCAGATGAAGTTTCGCACTTTATTTGTTCAACTCAATCCCACAAACTGAACAATCTCACCTACTTTGTTCAACTCAACCCTACAAACTGAACAATCTCGCTTACTTTGTTCAACTCAACCCCCTCAAACTGAACAACCCCGCCTACTTTGTTCAACTCAACCCCACAAACTGAACAATCTCACCCACTTTGTTCAACTCAACCCTACAAGCTGAACAACACCGACAAACAATCCCAAATAAGCAAGCATACAAATCTCACACTACTCCTTTCAATCGTAACTACTCTCCTCACTTCAACGCAAAAAAGCCTGGAGAAGTGACCTTTCTCCAGACTTTCGCGCTGTTTTAATTCAACTCTACCCTATCAACCTTCATTAGCTCATATAAGCGTCAGTTAGCGGTGGGACCACTTGTTTCTTACGCGATACAATTTGTGGTAAATTCAACTGATTGTCAGTAATAGCCTGGCCAAATGCTTTGGTGACAGGCGTTGTGTCGCCACCTGCGACGAGACCAATCGAGTCATTTTCCAAAATATCAGTAATCACTAATAAGAATATCGCATAGTCATGCTTGCTCAATTCAGACTGCATCACGTCAAGGAATTCAGCTTTGCGCTTCAAAATATCTACGAATCCTACGGTATTAACTTGACCGATTCGAACTTTATGCCCGTTCATATCAAACGTCTTCGCATCGCCATCAACAATATCCATCGCTGAACGAGCAGACACATCTGCCCCTGCTTTCAACATTTGGATGCCATACTCATTTACATCAACTTGAGCAATTTCAGCCAACTGCTGTGCAATCTTCACATCTTCTGGTGTGCAAGTTGGGGATTTGAATAACAATGTATCTGAAATAATTGCCGATAACATCATACCCGCAACGTCAGTTGGAATCTCAATTCCCTTTTCTTGATAAAGTTTGAAAAGCACACTCGACGTACTACCGATGGGTTCTGCACGATAGTATAGTGGGCCAGCTGTCTCAAAGTTTGCAATTCGGTGGTGATCCACGACGTAGTCGATTTGAACGTCACGAATATCCGCGACAGATTGGGCAAACTCATTATGGTCAACTAACGCCACACGCTCAACCTCTGGAGCGGCTTGATCGATCACTCGAGGCACCGGCACATTGAATTGCTCCAATGCAAAACGCGTCTCGTCGTTTGGCGTACCTAAGGCGACGGCTTCAGTTTCCTCACCGATTTGATTTAAAAAATGTGCATAAGCAATTGCTGCACCAATTGCGTCAGTATCAGGATTTAAATGTCCAAAAACTAATAATTTGCTCATAACTTCCTCCTTAATCCTACTTTGCGAATTCAGTATACCATAAATTATAACGAAGTATTAGCTGAATCACTTGTATCTTCTTGATCTGCTAAAGTTAAATTAGCTGGATGGAGCGCCACAACACGTCCTAATTGATCTAACTCTTGTACCGCTGAACCGTTGGTCAAACGAGCGGAAAGTGGAATCTCCTCACTGGTTAGCTCAACAAAGTGGCCGGTATCGCCTTGAACAACGACCGGTGTCGTCTCGTCTACCGCCAGTACATCGATAATACGGTGCGGTTGTGATTTCAATTCTTTCAGCAAGGTTAATCCTCGAGCAGCCCGACTCGTTAGAGGAATTTCGTCAGCCTTGAAGCGTTTAATATTGCCACGTTGAGTCAAGACCACAAATTGTTGCGTATCATCCACAAATGTATTGCCACTCACCACATAATCATCATCGCGTAAGTTCACGGCAATCACCCCTTGGGCTTTCAACCCAAGTGTTGAAACTTCGCTGACTGGGTATCGTACACAGTAACTATCATAAGTTGTAACCAATAGTTGCTGCGGTTCATTTTGCTGCGTTAACATCGTCGCAACTATTTGGTCACCCGACTTCAATTTCATCGCCATCGATGAACGCGAACGGTAACTTCTAAATTGTACAAAATCTTTCAATAGCGTCTGCTTAATCATACCTTGTTGAGTCAACATCAAAATAGCAGTCGTTTCATCACGACTTTCAGCTTGATCCAAATGATAAGCTCCGCGATAAACACTCAAAATACGTTCATCTGCTTCAAGTTGATAATGCTGAGATAAGTGAACACCCATATCCTTCCATCGAATATCTGGTAATTCATGGACTGGAATATAGAGGTAATTTCCATGACTTGTCAGTAAAATCAACGTATCGTAGGTACTCATCGACTCCAAGAAGAGTGTATAATCCATCTCACGCAATGCTAAATCATACGTATCCGATGATTGGAAGCTTCGACGGCTCGTTCGCTTGATGTAGCCCTCATTCGTTACCGAGACGATTACTTGCTCTTCTGGAATCAATAAGGTCGCATCAATCGTGACTTCTTTAATCTCTGCTTCAACTTGCGTCAGTCTTGGTGTCGCATGCGTTTTTTTAATTTCTTTTAATTCTTGAATAACTACTTTATCTAAAATCTCGGAATTATTTAAAATATTGTGGTACATCGCAATGCGCTCATTTAATTCAAGGCGTTCATTTTGCAGTGCCACAATATCTGTATTAGTCAGACGATAAAGTTGCAACGAAACAATCGACTCCGCTTGAGGTTCGGTAAAGTCAAATTGCTTCATAATATTACTTTTCGCGTCCGCTTTATTCTCGCTGGCGCGAATCACATGAATCACTTCATCCAAAATCGACATTAAATGAATCAAACCATCGACAATATGCAGTCGGTCTTGATCTTGCGTTAACAAATGATGTGTCCGACGTTCGATGACTTCTTGTTGGTGCTCGACATACGCTTCAATCATCGTCTTCAAATTCGCTAAAACCGGTTGACGATGATAGATTGCCACCATATTGAAGTGATAATTCACTTCAATCTCGGAATGTTTGATGAGATAGTTCAAGACATCTTGTGGATTGACATCGCGTTTCAATTCAACCACAACACGGACTCCATTACGATCGGACTCGTCTCGTACTTCGACAATCCCTTCCAACTGGCTATCGAGTCGAATTTCATCGAGTTTTTGAACTAACTTCGACTTATTTACCTCATATGGCAATTCAGTAATCACAATTTGGCTTTTACCCGCCTTTAACTTTTCAATTTCTGTTTTGCCTCGAACTACAATCTTACCTTGCCCGGTCCGATAAGCTTCTTTCAATTCATCTTGACCGTAAATAATCCCTCCGGTCGGAAAGTCAGGCCCTTGAATATGCGTTAATAAATCCTCTACGGTACAGTTTGGATGTTGAATCAAATGAATGACCGCATCAATCACTTCCGCTAAATTATGCGGTGGAATATCTGTCGCATAACCAGCTGAAATCCCAGTCGCCCCATTAACTAATAAATTAGGGAAGCGAGCCGGTAACACAACCGGTTCTTCCAACGTATCGTCAAAGTTTAGCGCATAGTCTACCGTCTCATGATTAATATCTTGGAGTAACGCATCGGATATTTTAGCAAGACGGGCTTCGGTATACCGCATTGCTGCTGGTGGGTCCCCATCCATACTCCCTTTATTCCCATGCATATCAATCAACGGCTCACGGAATTTCCAGTCTTGTCCCATTCGAACCATCGCTTCATAGACCGGAATATCCCCATGCGGATGAAAATTTCCAATAACATTCCCGACCGTTTTCGCTGATTTACGGTAAGGTTGATTAGACGTATTACGGTCTTGATACATCGCATAGAGAATTCGACGCTGAACCGGCTTCAAGCCATCGCGAATATCCGGTAACGCACGGTCTTGAATAATATATTTGGAATACCGGCCAAATCGGTCTTCAATAATATTGGTAAACGTTAAATCTTCAATTTGTTCGTGGATCGTTCCCATTCACTTAATCCTCCTCTCCAAATAAATTCAATTGATCTGCAAAATCATCCGCTTGAGAAATGGCAGTTGTTTCTGTTGAATTTTGTTCAGATCTTTCTTTCAATAATGTTGGATCAACCGTACTTGGTTGCGAATCATTTAATAACGTATCTTCTTCGTCTAAGGTAAATTGCACATTTTCTTCAATCCATTTACGACGCGGAGCGACTTTATTCCCCATTAAAGTCGTTAAACGACGCTCGGATAACGTATCATCTTCCACATTAACTCGGATTAATAATCGCGTCTTAGGATTCATTGTCGTATCCCACAATTGATCGGCATTCATCTCCCCGAGACCTTTATAACGTTGAATCACATAGCCACGTCCCATTTTTTGGGTCACTTCAGCTAATTCTTCGTCCGTCCAAGTGTATTCGATGACTTCTTTTTTCCCGCGTCCCTTTGAAACTTTGTAAAGGGGTGGCATGGCTAAATAAACCTTGCCAGCTTCCAATAGCGGCTTCATATAACGATAGAAGAAGGTCAAGAGTAGCACTTGAATATGCGCTCCATCGGTATCCGCGTCGGTCATAATAATGATTTTGTCATAGTTGATTTCATCCAAATTAAAATCATTTCCAACTCCAGCGCCGATCGTATAAATTAACGTATTAATCTCTTCATTTTTCATAATATCTTCGAGCGATGCTTTTTCGGTATTAATTACCTTACCACGCAGTGGCAAAATCGCCTGATATTTTCGGTCACGGCCAAGTTTAGCTGATCCCCCAGCGGAATCCCCCTCAACAATATAGAGTTCATTTTTGGCTGCATTTTTCGATTGGGCTTTAGCTAATTTGCCAGAAATAAGTTTTTCGCGTTGATTTTTCTTCGTACCACTACGAGCCGCATCACGTGCTTTACGAGCCGCTTCGCGTGTTTCTCGAGCTTTTAGCGCCTTACGTAAGATATTTTGGGAGAAGGCGCCATTTTCATTTAAGAAGGCCACTAAATAGCCATAGACAAAATTATCTACAATTTGTCGCGCCGTTGGCGTTCCGAGCTTATCCTTCGTTTGTCCTTCAAACTGCAAATATTGCTCTGGAATCCGAACTGAGACGATTGAGACCAATCCTTCCCGAATATCGGACCCTTCTAAGTTTTTATCTTTTTCCTTAATCAGACCGACGCGACGACCGTATTCATTGAAGGCTTTGGTCATCCCAGTCTTTAAGCCAGTCTCGTGGGTTCCCCCACCATAAGTCCGCACATTATTGGCAAAGGACAGCACCGTTTCCGAGTAACCGTCATTGTACTGCATCGCAAAGTCCACTTCAAAATCTTGATTACGACTGGAGCCCGCAATAACATCGCCAATCGTATCTTTGTCTTCATTTAAATAATGAATAAAATCAATCAGACCGTTATCGTATTTGAAGACATCTTCCGTCTCATGAACATGATCGATTAAAGTGATTTCTAAGCCTTTAAGTAAAAAAGCTGACTCCCGCAGTCGCTCGGCAATCACCTTGGCATCAATACGCGCTGAACCAAATACCGCTGGATCTGGTAGAAAATGGACCATCGTTCCATTCGCATGGCGACACGACTTCACTTCCATCTCACCTTGAGGGTGTCCGCCATCTTTGAAGTGCATGGTAAAGGATTGATTGTCACGCCAAACGGTGACAGTTAAGCGACTCGAAAGTGCGTTAACAACACTCGCCCCCACACCGTGAAGACCTCCCGCTGACTTATAACCACCTTGGCCGAATTTCCCACCGGCATGAAGTACGGTGAAAATAACTTGAATGGTTGGCACGCCACTTTCATGCAGACCGGTTGGCATCCCCCGGCCGTTATCCATCACTTTGACGCTACCGTCTGCCAATAATTCAACCTGGATTCGATCGGCAAAGTCTGACAGTGCCTCATCAACCGAGTTGTCTACAATTTCATAGATTAAATGATGCAAGCCACGTTGGTCAGTCGAGCCAATATACATCCCTGGACGCTTTCGCACCGCATCTAACCCTTCTAAAATTTGGATTGCTTGATCATCATACTGATTTAAGTTTATTTCAGACAATTCGTCACCTCTTTCATTTCTAGCTTTATAATTTTATCAGATTCCATTATAATTAATAGAGTATTTCAATAATTATAGCGTAAAGGAGTAATAATTTTGACCTATTTTAACATAGGCACGATTGCCTTTATTATTCTAACATATTTAATCGGCTCAATTCCATCCGGTGTAATCTATAGTCAAATGCACCATCAACGCGATGTTCGTCATTATGGAAGCGGAGGAACAGGTGCCACCAATATCGGGCGTAATTTTGGATTTCGAGCGGCAGTTATCGTCGCTTTCTGTGACGCACTGAAAGGATTTATTCCAGTTTTACTGGCACTACATTTTTTCAACGAGCCAGCAATTATTATGGCAACCATGTTAGCCGCGGTCATTGGACACGCCTACCCGATTTTTGCGAATTTCAAGGGCGGCAAGATTGTCGCAACCTCGATGGGAGCTTTTCTAGCTTATGACTACAAGATCGCTATCCTAGTCATTTTAGCTTTCGTCATTATTTTATATTTGACCAGTATCGTCAGTCTATCGTCAATGTTAAGTTATACAATCATTACTTGCTATTACGTATGGACTTCCCCGATTCTCGTTGTACGCATCGGATTTATCCTACTATGGCTCTTCGTCTTATATCGCCATAAAGATAATATCCAACGCTTAAGACAAGGTCAAGAGCCTAGTATTCGTTGGGGATTGCGTAAAAATTCAAAATAAAATCATTTAATCATCGATGCAAAAAATCTCAAAGCAATACATGCTTTGAGATTTTTTAATTGGGAGGTTATTTTAGAGTGACTTCATAAAGATAAGGGTATAATTTGCCCGTAACATAGAAACGATCTCCCTCGACATGGGCAATCCCATTTAAACTATCTATTTGGGCAATTTGCTCATCGGTTAACGTTTCTTCGACAATCGGACGTAAATCATATCGGTCGATGACTTCAGCTTTTTCGAGATCGATCTTATAAATATAATCGTCATATAGGCGATTAGCATAGAGCACGCCATCAACCCATTCTAATTCGTTCAATTTACTGAATTTTTTACCGTCACGCGTAATCTCAATCACGTCTAATTGTTCAAATGTTTCGGGGTCGTGTTTATATAATTTATTGGTCCCATCCGAACGCCATAAACATTGGTTTACTTTATCATAGCAAAGCCCCCACCCTTCGGTCTCCATCGGTACTTCTTCAAGTACTTCAAATGTCTCAGGGTCACGTTTTAGCGCGATTTTCTCACGCCAAGTCATTTGCCATAAATAGTGATCGGTATGGGTCAATCCTTCCCCGAAATAATCAGCTGGTAAATCAACTGCGGAGTCTAATTCACCCGTTTCCAGGTTAAAGATACCTAGTTTCGATTCACCTTTAAGCCCTGTCCCTAGTATCAATTCTTGTTTAGAATTAAGTTCAAGACCTTGGGTAAAAAGTGGCTCTTCAATGGGATACTGTTTAATCAGTTCCACTTCACCAGCTAAAGCGGTGGGAATTTGTGCGCCTAAATGGGCTGCCAGCATTACACCGCAGACCCATTTAGCACAACGAGATGGGAGGTTGTTGGTTGGTTTCATTGGAATCTTCCTATTTCAAATTCATTACGAATTCTGTAATTAATTTAGCCATTTCTTCATATTGTGTGAAGTAAAGTAAATGGTCACCATCTAAAACATGAGTTTCGACTTCATCTGGATTTTCTGACATATCAACGTGTTGTTCTTCCCAGTCCATCGTAATTTGATCCATAAATTCACGGCGCATTTCAATATCATCATACGAATCTTGAGCTAATAAGTATAGCGCTGGGATACCTGCTGGAATTTTTTCGTCTTTAGCATCTAATAAGACTTGGTTAGAACGCTCTGCTTCGTCGGTTGTCGCAGTATTATTTAAATTAAGTTGCGCAATCAATTTATATTGTTCATTCACTTCATCATCGACATCTGGAATTTCTGGTAAGTAAAGTGCATTCCCTTCTTCATCCACCGGTGCTTCCATATGTCCCATATCCATGTAACCGTTCATCATTGGTGTACTCGTATCCATACCTACGATCCCCTTAACTTCTTCAGGGAATTGTTTAGCATATTCCATCGCATAAATACCTGATAGAGAATGTGCCACTAAGACATACTCTGAAACATCAAATTGTTGCAATGCTTCGTGTAATTCATTAATAATATTTTCGCTTGTACGCGGTTCATCGGTATTATCACTTAGACCATAACCGAAGGGTTCAACGACTAAAATATGGAAGTTTTCAGCTAAACGGTCTAGTAGATTTTTTTGCGTTAAAGGCTGAGACGCTTCACCTAAACCTGGCATAAAGACTAAGGTTTTATTTTGACCTTGATGTTCTTTACCTAATTCTAAAACGTTCATTTGTTTACCCTTAACAGTAATTTTTGTACCGTAATCTTTAATTTGACTTCGTAATTCTTCTTCACTTAATTTTGGTGTCGTACTTGCTTCACCAGATTCAGCTACTTCACCAGATTCTACTGCTTCAGCTGACTCAGCTACTTCATTTTCTTCCGCTTCATTTTCTTGTGCCATTTCACTTTGAACTTCTGCAGCAGTTGTTTCTTCCGCATAAGCGACAAATGGTGTCATTAAAGCTTGACTTGATAATAATAAGGCAATCATGCCTGACTTCATTGATTTTGAATTAAATTTTTTCATTGAAAAATTCCTTTCTCATATTTGATGACTCTTAGTATAACCACCATCCGTGAATAAAAAATAAATAAAATATGGAGAATGTATGAATTCGTATGAATAAAATTTGAATAGGTATACCTTAATAAAAAATCCTGCTGACAAATCTTGTCAACAGGATACTATTGCTTACAGAATATAATGACTTAAATCTTGGTCTTCAACAATTGCATCGAGGCGTTGTGTGACATACTGTTCAGTAATTTCAACTTGCCCCATCTGCATCTCAGCTGCATCGAATAATAATTCCTCCAAGACCGTCTCTAAGATCGTATGTAGACGTCGAGCCCCAATATTATCGGTATCCCGATTGAGGCGCTCTGCATAGGCTGCTAGTTGGTCGATCGCACCTTCGGTAAATTGAATTTCAACACCGTCTGTTAAGAGCAGCGCTTGATATTGCTTCAATAAGGCATTTTTCGGTTCAGTTAAGATTCGCTTAAAGTCCGCTTGAGTGAGATCATCTAAGTGCACTCGAATTGGGAAGCGTCCTTGAAGTTCTGGAATTAAATCCGATGGTTTGGCTTGATGGAAAGCACCACTTCCAATAAATAGAATATGGTCGGTTTCGATAATGCCGTATTTCGTCTGAACTTGGCTTCCTTCAACAATTGGCAAGATGTCGCGTTGGACACCTTGACGGCTCACTTGACCTGAGCCTTTATCATCAATCGCAATCTTATCAATCTCATCGATAAAGATAATCCCCTTATCGGCCGCCAGTTCAAGCGCTTTTTGATTGATATCGTCTTGATTAATTAATTTATCCGCTTCTTCTTCGGTTAATAATTCTAACGCTTCTTTAACTGTGACCGTCCGTTCAATTTTCTTCTTCGGTTTTAGTGCATTAAGACTTTCCTGCATATCCATCATTTGTTCCATCGCGGGATTTAAGGAATTCAATTGCAATTTTTTCTCTTCTAATTGAATGGTCACTTCATAATCATTCAATTTACCTTGACGAATTTGTTCCGCAATTTGACGGCGAGTTGATGCAATTTCTTCCGTGACTTCTTCGGCTTCTTCTTCCTCATTGAGCATCGCCGGATTGAATTGTCCGAGTAAATCACCTAAATTACCAAATGGATTCGAAGCCGACGACGATTTCTTTTCGACTTTAATCCCCGGTTTTAAGGCTTTCGCAATTCGCTCGATTGCTTTTGCTTCTGCTTCATCTTTGACTTCTGCTTGTTTTTGACGCTTAATCAGTCGAATCGCACTCTCAACGAGGTCCCGTACCATTGATTCCACATCGCGTCCGACATACCCTACTTCGGTATATTTCGTCGCTTCCACTTTAATAAATGGCGCTTGCGCAATGTCGGCTAAGCGGCGAGCGATTTCAGTCTTACCAACCCCGGTAGGCCCAATCATTAAAAGATTCTTCGGCTTCACTTCTTGTTGCATCTCGCCAGTTAATTTCAAACGACGGATTCGGTTACGTAAGGCCACTGCTACCGCACGTTTTGCTTCAGCTTGCCCGATAATATATTGATCCAATTCGTTGACAATTTGTTTTGGTGTCAATTCTGTCATTGCAATCCCTACCCTTCAAATGACTCAACAATAATTTGGTCGTTCGTATAGACATCAATTTGACTGGCAATGGTCAAGGCTTCTTTCGCAATTTCAGCCGCCGTCAATGGCGCATCTTGACGCACTAATGCACGCGCTGCAGCTAAGGCATAGTTGCCACCCGAACCAATCGTCAGCACCCCATCGTCTGGTTCAATCACTTCTCCAGTTCCACTCACCAGCAATAATTGTTCTTCATTCATCACAATTAAGAGTGCTTCAAGTTTTTGAAGTGTTCGGTCGGTACGCCACTGCTTCGCTACTTCTACCGCAGCTCGAGTCAATTGTCCGTTATGCGTGCGTAACTTCTCTTCGAACATTTCAGATAGCGTAATCGCATCCGCAACTGAACCGGCAAATCCGACAATCACTTGATTATCGTAGATGCGGCGTAATTTTCGGGCACTGCCTTTCATAATCACTGATTCACCAAATGTAATTTGACCGTCACCAGCCATCGCTAATTGATTATTTTTCTTTACAGCACAAATTGTTGTCATTTTTATTCCTCCTTTGATTGTCGGTTCGCCCTTGGAAAAACATTCAGATATTGTTGACGTAACTTATCTTTCGTTACGTGGGTATAAATTTGAGTCGAACTTAAGTCTTCATGTCCCAGAAGTTCTTGCACACTGCGAAGATCTGCCC
Organism: Falseniella ignava; assembly: GCF_002847645.1. Lineage (NCBI taxonomy): Bacteria > Bacillati > Bacillota > Bacilli > Lactobacillales > Aerococcaceae > Falseniella > Falseniella ignava. The sequence continues at coordinate 23,882 of NZ_PKHE01000008.1, read as the reverse complement.
CATTATTTAATAAGTGAGTGGCGAGTGAGTGGCGTAACTTATGTGGATGAATTGACAAGTTGAGCCCTGACTCTTCTACTATCGTATCTAATAATTTGCGGATTGTCGTCGGACTTAAGACCTTACCTGTTACCGAAACAAATACATTCGGCAGTTGTTGAATATTCGTCTCTTGCCGCATCCCATGAATATAGGTCTGCAGTGCTTCGCTCGCAATATCTCCAAGAGGAACGATGCGTTCTTTGTCCCCTTTTCCAATTACGCGAATAATGCCCCAGTCAAATTCAACTTGGTCTAACGTCAAATTACTCAGCTCACTAACCCGCATCCCCGTTGCATAGAGCGTCTCTAGCACGGCGCGTTGCAAGGGTTGTTGTGGAGAGGTAGAGTGAGCAACCGCATCAAGCAGTTGATTTAGCTCATCTTCATAGAAGAAATCGGGTAGGACATTTTCCTTTACGGAGTATTGCACTAAATTCATCGGATTCGATTCGATCCATCCCATCCGAGTTAAATACTTATAAAAGGCGCGGAGCGAGGATAGTTTCCGGGCAATCGTGCGTCTTGATAGATTGCGTTCACTTAAATGCCCAATAAAATAGCGAATATCTTGATAAGTAATCGCATCGTAATGAGTTTCGCCGGTGCTTTCAATAAAATCAGCAAATTCTTTTAAATCATTGTCATAAGCTCTTGCTGTTTCCGGTGAATAGCGTCGCTCGTTGATCAAATATTGTATAAATAAATCGATGGTCTGATGCATACGCGTTCATCTCCTCTCCGATAAAATCTCTAACCAATCCTAACCATTGTACTAGATATGCTGAATTCATTGCAAGTTTTCCAACCTTTCTTGTCGGAGTACAATCTATCCTAATAATATGCACTAGACGTCCCAAACATAAAAAAGCCAAGCTAAAAACATAAGTAGTTCAGTTTTGGAGTACAAAATGACAAAATGTACTTCAAAATGGACTACTTTTTTCATTTTAACTTACATACCAAATTACATACAAAATGATTTATAAAATGCAATTGAAAATGATAATTGAATGAAAATTTGTGATTTTGTGGTATTATGATAATATAACTTATAGAAAAAATTGCTTATTCAACTAACGGGCAGGATAATGAGAAAAGGTTTTTTGATAGAAATAAGAAATTAGATGGTAAATTAGTTAAAAAGGCTGTGTTATAAATGAAAGTTTCTTTGATTGCTGCGATGGATAAGAATAGAGTGATTGGCAAAGAGAATGACATTCCTTGGAGGATTCCCAAGGACTGGGAATATGTTAAAAATACTACAAAGGGACATCCGATAATATTAGGTAGGAAGAACCTTGAATCAATCGGAAGAGCCTTACCTGACAGAAGAAATATTATTCTGACGAGAGATAAGGGGTTTACCTTTAATGGTTGTGAAATTGTTCATTCAATAGAAGATGTTTTTGAGTTATGTAAAAACGAAGAAGAAATTTTTATTTTCGGAGGAGAACAGATTTATAATTTGTTTTTCCCTTATGTTGAGAAAATGTACATCACAAAAATACATCATGAATTCGAAGGAGATACTTTTTTTCCAGAAGTGAATTATGAGGAATGGAATGAGGTATTTGCCCAAAAAGGGATAAAGAATGATAAAAATCCGTATAACTACTATTTTCATGTATATGAAAGAAAAAACTTATTGAGTTAACGGGTGCGTTAATTGAAGAAGAACAGTAAAGATAAAGCACAAGAGCTTGGGATTACTCCAAGCTCTTTTTGTCATTTGAAATAAATTATATCTTTCCAATCAAATTGTTTATCTGTAATCCCTAATCTTTGAGCAGGTGTCAAAACCTTTTTATCCGCTGATTTAAAAGGGCGACAAAAGTTGTAGTAAGTTCTTAGAATTGTAATCGCAAATTGAGCATACTTCGGATTGAAGTTAGCGTAAATATAGCTCTTCTTATCACCACGAGCTGTTGTTAATGGTCTTTCAAGAGATGATATATAACGTCTTATCTGTTGAATAAAGCTATTGGTCGAATGGTCATTAACATTTAATAGCATCTTTGCGATTTCGTTTGGTTCCAGAGCAGATAAATCCGTTCTACAATCAACTGAATAAAATCCTTTATCCTTAGTGGCTAATGGATGTTTGATAGGGTTATCGGCATATTTGCGATATCTTTCTCCATCTTTACTAATAGCCTCTTCGTGGAATTGATGACTTGTTAGTAATTCAGTTAGATAATGAGATGCCAAAGTCCGTAGAAACTTTGTTTTGAATCCTCTGATATCTCCCCAATCGAGCAGTTCTGCTTTTGCTTGTCCGAATTCTTTTAAGCATTGTTTTCTGCTTTTCGTCTTGTTAACTTGGCAAATAAAATGATGTGCATCGCTCAACCTTAATTCTTTCGTGAATACTCTATAAAAGGCGTTTCTAATAGAGAAGTCATCATCACTAATCATTCGCCATTCGTCGGCATTAACCATTTGTTTAATTAACCAATAGTGAGCAGTTGTAGTATAAGGAGCATCAACATTTAAACCATCGACAAATCTACTCCTATTAGTAATTTTCCCTAATTCGTGAAGATAAGCATTCCTATTTTCGCTATCGTTAGCGGATGGTTCTTGTGGATAATAAGACCAATCTAACCTATCATTTTTACGACTAAAAGTATTGAGATGGTCTTCTTTGAATTTTCTTGTATCTTCATTTAATTCATCCATTGAAATATTCCAATCATAGGCAACATCAGAACGGAACACATATCTTGATAAGACCTCAGCAGATACAACTATATATGTTTGCATATTAAGGTCTTCAAACCCCGTATATTTCTTTGAACCTTGTCCTTTCTTACGGACGTTATTTAGGTAGTAGTGCATCTTGTCCGTATTAAGCCACATCTCGTTAAATTTCTTTGTTTGAAGGGGTTGTGTCTCATATCGTTCTAAAAACTCCAAACAACGCCTATACAGCCACTCCAGCTTATGATAGTAGGTTCCAACTCCAATTCCTAAAATATCACAAGTACGACTGACTGAAACCCTTCCAACAACCATCTTAGCGAACATTGGAAGAATGGTGTTCTTTTGTTGGTGATAAGTAGTGGTTTCTTCTCTTTTTGGTAGAACATTAGTGAACTTCTTACACGCCTTACATTGATAGCGTTGAGATTTGCCCCTACTTTTCCCCCTTTTGTAAAATTGCTTCGGCTCATTGAATGGGGTTGATTCTTCTTCCGAGCAGCCTTCTTTATGAAATTGATAATCTGGCTCAACATCTTGGATGCTATTGATTTCTATAAGGCGTTTAATTTCTTCAACAACAGACCAATTAGATAAAGGGGTTACTGTACAGTTTTGCGATACACCTCTGCCAATAGGATTGTCATTGCAGTACATACCTTTATGACCTTTATCTTTGGAACTACCAGTCATTTTATATCGACTTGGTTTCCCTTTTACATCTTTGAATTTGTGCTGTTCTTTCCCAAAATTACAACAAAACGGATTGATGCAGTAATTATATTGAATGGGATATTCAGAACCGTTCCATTTAAAAGACGTTGGCAAGAACAACATTTTGTTATACCTTGTTGCAAATCGTTTTGGAGTTAATAAATCATATTGTTTAGCCCTATCTTTTAATTCTTCGTTTGAAATCGGAATTTTAACATCTACAATTTCATCTTCCTTCGTGGCTAATCTTTTAAGCTTGGTCATTGTCTATCAACCCACTCTATCTTTGATACCCATTTTTTCAACAATCCGCTTATTACTTCGCTTGTTGGCAATCCATTCAATAAACTTCTTATCGTCTAAAATGTTCAATAAGAATTCATCCACTGCTTCGCTTTCAGTACGCTCTGCATATTCAGCGTATTGCTTAACTATCACCCTTACTTGCTCTGATATTTCCCAATCCACAGACTTAGCGTTCTTATTTTTTGGCTCAAGAAATTGCATAGGAAAATGCACCCCTTTTTGCTTAGTAAATTGTAACCATTTTAACACACCAATTTGCATTCCTACAATAATTATTTCACGTTCGCATTTTTATATACATTTTAACTTACATTTTGTGGTGTAAATTAACAACAAACGTTGATTTAACAATAAAAAACGAGTATCAAATTCAGTTGCAATTTGATACTCATTTAGGTTTACATTTTCACTTTTTGTACTCCAAAACTGAACTACTTACTAAAAACAGCTTGGCTTGAAACATCGTTCATTTATATTTCAGTCGTTATTTGACAACTTGTTCTTGATAGTCACAATGACTGCAGACCACTTGGGTTTGTCCTCGTTTACTCTTCTCCACTAAGTAGTGATGACATTTCGGACAGTCACGACCAACCAACTTATCCCATGAGACAAAGTCGCAGTCCGGATAACGTTCGCAACCGTAGAAAATACGATTTTTCTTCGATTTACGCTCGACGACTTCGCCTTTTTTACATTTAGGACAGGTCACCCCAATTTTCTTAACAATCGGTTTGGTATTGCGACAATCTGGGAAGTTACTACAAGCGTAAAATTTCCCGTAACGTCCGATTTTAATTACCATCGGATGACCGCATTTTTCACAGTCAAATCCTGCTGGTTCATCTTTAATTTCAATCTCAGCCATATTTTCTTCAGCTTTTTCCAACTTCACTTTGAACGGTTGGTAAAATTCATCTAAAACTTCCACCCATTGATGGCGTCCTTCTTCAATTTGGTCAAGCTCTTCTTCAAGTGAAGCGGTAAAGTCCGTATTGACAATCTCTGGGAAGAATTCTTCCAAGACGGAAGTCACAATCTCCCCCAGCTCAGTCGGTTCAAAGCGTTTCGCAGTCATCTTAACGTAGTAACGTTTACGCAACGTCTCAAGCGTTGGCGCATAAGTTGACGGGCGCCCAATGCCAAGTTCCTCCAATGTCTTAACCAACGCAGCTTCGGTATAACGAGCCGGCGGTTGGGTAAAATGTTGGGTCGGCGATAGCTTGGTTATTTTGACCTTGTCCCCTTTTTGTAAGACAGGCAAGTAATTATCCTTATCCGTTGAAGAAGGATAAACTTCTAAGAAACCTTTGAACTTAATACGTGAACCGGTCGAACGGAATCGAACGTCATTTTGTTCAATATCGAGTCGAATGGTATCAAAAATGGCTGGGGCCATTTGACTCGCGACAAATCGCGCCCAAATTAGCGAGTACAACTTTAATTGATCTTTACTCAAATACGATTCGATCGATTTTGGCGTTAACGTCACATCACTTGGACGGATTGCTTCGTGCGCATCTTGCGTGTTCTTATTTTTAGAAGCTACTCTCCCGCCTGATTTGCCGAGATAAGCTTTCCCATATTCTGCTTCGATATAATCGCTGGCAGATTTTTGCGCTAAAGGTGAAATCCGAGTAGAATCGGTACGCATGTAGGTAATTAAACCAACATGGCTGCGTTTGATTTTAACCCCTTCATAGAGTTGTTGCGCAATTTGCATCGTCTTCCCAGCACGATAATTCAAGCGGTTTGATGCTTCTTGTTGCAACGTACTGGTTGTGAATGGTAGCGGCGCTTTACGTTGGCGCTCGTTTTCGACAACATCTTGCACTACAAAGTCATCTTTAGTATTGATGCGATCCATCATTTGAGTCACATCATCTTGACTTGACAAATCAACTTTCTTTCCTTGATACCCGTAAAATTGCGATTCAAACTTATCTTTATCTTTTTGAACTTTTGCTGCAATCTTCCAATATTCTTCAGGTTTAAAGTCACGAATTTCTTTCTCTCGATCAATTATAATCTTTAGAGCGGTCGATTGGACGCGTCCTGCACTCAATCCTCCTTTAATTTTCTTCCATAAAATTGGTGAAATCGAGTAACCGACTACTCGGTCTAAAATACGACGTGCTTGTTGGGCATCGACTAAATCTTGATTAATCGTTCGCGGATGTTTGAAAGCTTCTTTCACCGCATCCTTGGTAACTTCGTTAAAGACAACCCGATTATTAGCGCCTTCTTCTAAACCTAAAAGCTTACTCAAATGCCAAGCAATCGCCTCTCCTTCGCGGTCCGGGTCGGCTGCCAAATAGACATGATCGGCTTTTTTCGCAAGCGACTTCAATTCTTTGACCGTATCACCGCGTCCACGAATCGTAATATAATGCGGCTCAAAGTTATTCTCCAAATCCACGCCCATCTTGCTCTTAGGTAAGTCGCGCAAATGGCCTTTACTAGCTACGACCGTATAATTTTTCCCTAAATAGCGATCAATGGTCTTAGCTTTTGTCGGAGATTCGACAATGACTAAATTTTTTACCACAGTCTGATCATTCCTTTATTATTCAATCTATTAATGTGTTACTTGTTCATGCAATAAAATCGTTACACATCTTAATGTATCCCTCACACTTTGTCAAATATTATTATGTTGATGGGTGGAGTAAAGTAACGCTAACTCTTCCATTAATTGTGTCATCGAAATAATCGGGAGCGCACCGGCAGCAATTAATTCATTGCAACCGGCAGACTGCGAATCAGTAACACGACCTGGTAAGACCATGACTTCCCGATTATATTGTAAAGCATAATTAGCGGTGATCAGACTGCCACTTCGTTGCGCAGCTTCAATCACCAAGGTAGCTGGCGATAATCCCGCAACGAGCCGATTACGTAGAATAAAATGATGCTTCTTTGGCGGTTGCCAAGGCAAATATTCGCTGATTAAACAACCGTGTTGTTCGATTTTTTGATAGAGTGCATTGTGTTGCTTCGGGTATATCGTATGAAAGCCACACGGCAAAATTGCCACCGTTTGAGCTTGATAGTTCAAGCTTGCTCGGTGCACTGCGGCATCCACCCCAAGCGCCAGACCTGAAACCGTCGTATAACCTCTGACCGCTAATTGTTGGACAATTAGATCGACCATCTGTTGACCGTAGGGGGTGATTTTTCGTGTACCCACGATTGAAATCGGCTTATTCCCTAGTCGGAATCCATCCCCTAAATAATACACAATAACCGGAGGACGGTAAATATGATACCAGTTCGTTGGATAGGCTGGCTCATGGAGCATCACACTGCGTGGCAATAAATAGTGAACCCATTTTTGGTAATTGGACCATTGATGCGAAGTGACGATCGCATAATTTTTGCTCCCTTTTGATTGAGGGACTATATGTTCTCGCATGATTCGATAGCTTTCGGCAAAAGTTATTCTATTATCGAAGCCCACTTGTGATTGGTAGTCCATTACAAAGTTCACTAATTCTTGATAATTGAATTCCAACAATTGATAATAAATAATTTGTTCTTTTAATGATAATTCCATTCGATCACCTCGATAATAAATACCCTCGGGCGATCATTTTACTGTTTTATAATTAGTTATAAACGTGTCTTAATTAATAAAAAGTTAACTTAATTAGTGAAACTCTGTTACTTTTCAGTATAACGCTTTTGAATCGACGGAACAGGAGCGAAGCTTTGGCGGTGATATGGTGTCACTCCGTAATGGTGCAACGCTTCGATATGAGCGGCGGTCCCATACCCCATATTTTGTTCAAATTGGAACTCTGGGTAGCGTTCTGCCAATTGAATCATCCAATCGTCTCGATGGACTTTAGCAATAATACTGGCGGCTGCAATGGATAGCGAACGCTGATCTCCTTTGATGATTGCTTGTTGAGATATTGCCAAATTAGGCACAGTGACTGCATCAATTAACGCATAATCTGGCTTTGGAGTCAGTTCTGCTAGAGCTTGTTGCATTGCAAGTTTGGTGGCATTTAAGATATTGAGTTGATCGATTTGTTTATTCGATACTTCGACAATTTGATAAGCTAATGCTTCGGACTGAATAAATTGAGCATACTGTTCGCGTTGCGCAAACGACAAGGTCTTAGAATCATTTATCTCAATCCATTCTTTGGCACTCAAATCCGTCGGCAGAATCACCGCGGCAGCCACGACAGGCCCCGCAATTGGACCCCGCCCCACCTCATCAACGCCTGCAATCAATGAATATCCAGCTTGGTGAAGTTGTCGTTCATAAGTGAGTCGCGCTTCAAAGGCTTCCAACTTGGCTTGATGCTTTTCGAGTCGTCGCTTGTGGCGTTGGATTAATTGTTGAACCCCTTTACGCGAATCGGCTTGCCAATCTTGCCACTCCGCCTCAGTAAATGTTTCAGCTTCCATGCGGGCTTTAATTTCCACTATACTTAATTTATTTTCCATCGACTTCTCCCGTCGCTTGATCTCCATCGGGTTCATCTAACGTATATTGACCTAAAATTCCCTTACGATAATCATGAATCATACGCTCACTAAATGCATCGAAGTCATCGCCAAAATTCATTCGCTCCGTCATCAACAATAATACTTCCGGATACGTCATTTGTTCAATCTCGGCTGCGTTAATTCGATAGCGTTCAAATAACCGCTCTGGTTGGCGTTCTAATAGATACTCTAATAACCATAAGGCTAAGTCATCCATATGCAGCAAATCGTCTTTAATCGCGCCTGTAATGGCCAATTTCATGCCAATGGTTTGATCTTCGAATTTTGGCCACAAAATCCCTGGTGTATCCAGCAATTCAAAGTCGCGGTCTATCTTCAACCAGCGTTGTGCTTTCGTCACACCCGGTTTATTCCCCGTAATCGCTTGATTTTTGCCGACAAATCGATTAATCAAAGTAGATTTACCCACATTCGGAATTCCTAAAATCATCAAACGAATATTTTTAGATAAAATGCCTTTGGCAGCTTGTTCTTCGAATACTGGTGCCATCTCTTTTCGAATCAATTCTTTTAACTGACGAATGCCTTTTTGGTGTTGCGCATCAATCGCGATCGCCGCATGCCCTTGGGATTGGAAAGTTTGAACCCACTCTCGCGTGGCAACTGGATCTGCTAAATCCGCTTTATTCATTGCAATGACTCGTCGTTTTGATCCAATAATCTCATCAATCACTGGATTGCGGCTCGACTGTGGAATCCGCGCATCAATCAGTTCTACAACAATATCAACCATCGATAATTTTTCAATGGCCAGTCGCTTGGCCTTAGCCATATGGCCGGGATACCATTGAATTGTCATCGTCATAACCTCCTTATTTTGATTAAAAATTCCTGGCAAAGTGCCAGGAATCCATTGTACTATGCTGCTTGATCTTGCTCTGTTAACTCGAGTAATCGCTCAATGGCAGCATCTAATTGTTCATCGTGCGTTTGAATATATTCACGCGCTAATTGGTTAATTTTCTCAGCCGTCTCACCCGTTACTTCACCAGTTGGGTCAAGTTGATGGTCTGTTTGAAATGCTTTAACGGCTTCAACAACTGACTCATCATATAGATCTCCCAGTTCAACATCATAATCGAGTTGATTAAGGACAGCCCGTAGTGACGCTACAAATTCATTACGCATACCAAAGTTTAAAATTTCGTCTGCTTGCATCACAAGAGATTGATAAATTGGGTGGACTTCAATTTCTTCATCAACCGCAACCCCTTCACCGTGAATCCAATGCTTATTGGGTGTTAACCAACGTGCGGAAGTTAATTTCAACTCACCCAATTCTGATGCGTTGGTGATGGTTTGGACCGTTCCTTTACCAAAGGTCTGATTACCAAGGACCAGTGCATCAGTATTTTCTTGAATGGCTGCCGCAAAAATTTCACTGGCACTCGCACTTCCTTTATTTACTAAGACGACATACGGTTCGGTTACTTGGCTTTCACCATATTCTTTATCGCTCGCTGGATAATCATAGACCGGGCCGGTTCCTTCTTCAATATGCATAATCATTTGACCATCTTCTAAGAAGAGATTGCAGATTCGTAATGCTTGATCCAACAAGCCTCCCGGATTATTTCGCAAATCAAAGACAAAGGATGTGACATTTTGTTGGCGCAAATCGTCAATTACTTCGAGCAATTCATCATAAGTTGTGCCGTTAAATTGGGTAATTTTTACCACGCCTGCTGACGGATCTGCTTCGGCAACTTCACCCGTCACGGTAATAATTGGAATCCGCGCACGAGTTATCTCCAAGTCAATCACAGATGAACCGCGTTGGACTTTCAACTTGATTGTTGTGCCCTCTTCTCCGCGAATAATTCGTACGACCTCATTGGTATCCATCCCAGAAAGTTCAGTGCCATCCGCTTCCAAAATTACATCGTTCGGTTGAATCCCCACTTCAGCCGCCGGTGTCCCTTCAATCGGTGTCACGACCTTGACTTGGCCATTTTCCATCATAAATTGCACACCAATTCCGGTAAATTCTCCCTCTACCGTCTCGTTCAGACTGTCGGATTCATCCGTATTTAAATACTCAGAATACGGATCCTCTAAAGCTTGAACCATCCCTTTTAGGGCACCTTCAAGCAACTGCTTCTTATCAACTTCCTCAATATAATCAGTCTGAATGGTGTTGTAGACTTCAATCAACTTTTGTAAATCTTTTTCTGTTAAGGGTTCTTCAATCTCTTGACCGGTAAACCAATTGAATCCTTCTGCCGTTTGTAGCGGCAGACAGAGGGTGATTAAGGTTACTACACTCACCATTAGCCAAATTAGGGGTCTTTTCAGACGTTTGTCTGTCATGATCTCACTTCTTCCTATAATTGATCATTCATCTTTACAGCTGTTTTTAAAGCAATTTCCATCATTTCAGTAAATGAATTTTGACGTTCTTCAGCGGTTGTCTCTTCACCCGTAATCAAATGATCGCTAATGGTACACATCGCTAAAGCACGTTTATTATGTTTTGCGGCGACAGCATATAGACCCGCTGCTTCCATCTCTACCGCTAGGACACCGTAACGAGCCAGTTTTGCTTTATCCATCTCTTCATTATAGAAACGATCGCTCGATAAAATATTCCCAACATGAATTTTTTCAGGACGCATTACTTCCGTTGCAATATGATACGCTGCATCAAGCGCATCAAAGCTAGCAATCGCTGAATAATGCACTTGTCCTTCGAAAATATGATGTAAAATACCTGAATCCGTCGTAGCGCCTTGACCGAAGACTAAGTCACGTACTTTTACTTCAGATTTCATTGCACCTGCGGAACCAATACGCATAATTAATTCCACGCCGTATTCAGTATATAATTCTTCCGCATAGATCATGGCTGAAGGGATCCCCATCCCAGACCCTTGAACAGAAATACGAACGCCTTGATACGTCCCCGTATAGCCAAACATATTTCGAATGGTATTATATTGAGTGACATCTTCTAAGTAATTATCAGCAATATATTTTGCGCGCAATGGGTCGCCAGGAAATAGAACGACTTTTGCGATATCTCCAACTTTTGCTCCAATATGAACGGTCATCATTACTCCTCTTTCTATATATGATTTTGATAATTTAACCAAGCTTGGTCAAATATAGCAACTAATCGTGTATACGCTAAACTTCCTTCGATATAATCGGAAATTTCATGGAAATCTTGACTTTGTTTCGGGAAATCAATATCTTCGTGCATTTGATTCGCCAATCGGCTGATTGGATCATTCGCCTCGGGATCGACAAATTTCATCATAAATTGGTAAAAGGTCAACGATTACCCACTCCTTTAATCTAGTTTCTTATTCAATTAATCATAAGGGTTGAATAGATTGTTTGCAATCTTTTATTTACGACGCCACCACTCAAACGTATGCGGGTATGGATTTTCCGCGTCCGCTTCAACGTGTTGCTGTTTCACCAATTCAAATTGTGTCGCGTCAATTTGTGGCATCGAAACATCATGTTTAAATGACGCATGGATGACCGTCCGAGTAATTTCGTCGACTTCATCGAAGAAAGATAAAAAGACACCGGCTCCCCCAACAATCATTAAATCCGTCTCTTCAGCTAAGGCTAACGCTTCTTCTTTAGAGGTAACCACTGTCAAGTCTTCAATATCCTGACAGTAATTAGGATTGGTCGTTAAAACAACCGTCTTACGACCTGGTAATAAGCGACGATTCATTGATTCAAAGGTTTTACGGCCCATTAAGAGCGTATGGCCCATCGTCGTTTCTTTGAAGAATTTCAAGTCATTTGGCAAATGCCACGGCAATTCGTTTTGATAGCCGATGCCGCCATTTTCATCTTGTGCATAGACAAAGCGAATCATCTTCTCACTCCTTAACGTTTTAATTCACTTAAGTAATCGTAGCGCTCGTAGCCGTGAAGCAGTGCCGCTTCCGTCTCTTCTAATTCGGCTTGCAGGTCCATCAGTAAGCCTGCATCACTTCCGTTGGCTACCATTTCTTGTTTAATTGTATCAATTTTCTCTTCAAGAAGTAAGATATGTTCCTCCAATTGATCCCATTCTTTCTTCTCTTGATAGGTCATGCGCTTCGGTTGCGCTGACGCTTCGGTTGGCTTAGAACTTGTCGTAGTTTTTGATTCGTTCGTTGCGGTCTCCGATGGGCTTGGTGCGTCGGCTTTCAAGCTTGGGTATTTCGCTTGAAACTCAGAATAATTCCCATAATCGAATTGATAAGTCCCATCGCCTTGAATTTGAAGAATTTGGTTGACGGTCTTATCGAGGAAGTAACGGTCGTGCGAAACGATCATCACCACTCCATTGAATTCAAGTAAATAATCTTCGAGTACTTGCAGCGTCTGAATATCCAAGTCGTTGGTCGGCTCATCCAGTAATAACACATTTGGCTCTTGGATGAGGAGTGTCAACAGGTATAAACGACGACGCTCGCCTCCTGATAATTGACTAATCAGCATCCCATGAGTCGACCGTTCAAAGTTAAACCGTTCTAACATTTGCGAAGCGGAAATACTGTGCCCGGTCCCCACCTTAAATTCATCGGCAACTTGGGTTAAATAATTTAAGACGCGCATGTCACCTGGTAAGTCTTCATCTAACTGACGGTAATACGCTAAGCGCACTGTCTGTCCGACTAAAAGCTGTCCTCCAGCGAGCGGCTGGAATCCGGCAAAAGCGTTTAGCAAGGTTGTCTTGCCAACGCCATTAGGCCCAATAATTCCGAGTCGATCTCCTTTTACAAACGTCTTAGTAAAGGCCTGGATCACTGAATGGTCTCCGATTTGAACCGACAAGTCAGACGCCTCAATAATTTGATTGCCAATCCGTGCTTGATCAAAATTCATTTCCAATGCTTCTTGATCACTGACACGCGATTCTACTTGGTCTTTCAAGTTTTCAAAGCGTTGAATCCGCGCTTGTTGTTTGGTTGTCCGAGCTTTCGCCCCTTTACGCATCCAAGCTAACTCTTGTTGGAAAAGGCGATCTTGCTTCTCTTCCATCCGTGCTAGGCGGTCCAACTCTTCTTGTTTTTTTGTAAGATACGTTGAATAATTCCCGATATATTCGTAAAATTTCCCTTGGCGCAACTCGACAATTTTATTGGTCACACGCTCTAAGAAGTATCGGTCATGGGTGACCACTAACAGCGCGCCAGAATACGATGCCAAATAATCTTCCAACCAACGAATCGACTCAATATCCAGATGGTTGGTCGGCTCGTCTAAGATTAACAAATCACTTTGGCTAATAAGTACTTGCGCCAGCCCCACGCGCTTACGCTCTCCTCCAGAACACGCTGAGATTTTCCGTTGCAAATCCTTAAGCCCCATCTTATGCAAGATCGTTTTCGCTTGCACTTCCAAGTCCCAGCCATTTTGCACATTCATCTGCTCGCTCACTTGGTTGAACTGATCTAAAAGCCGTTCGTCTTCGGGATGGTTCTGAAGTGCCGTCACAACCTCTTCGTAGCGCAAGACTAACTTGACTAACGGTGACGGACTCGCAAAGATTGCTTGCAACAACGTGTCATCTTCATTTAAGTCAGGCTGCTGGTTCAGCAGGCGAATCGTATAATCGTTGGGCTTAATAATCTCCCCGCTATCATACGGATCCTCCCCACTCAAAATCTTCAAAAAAGAACTCTTTCCAGCACCGTTCGCTCCAATCAGACCCACCCGGTCTCCCGTTCGAATCGAAAAATCCACTTGATCCAACAAATTTTTGATGCCGTAAGTCTTCGATAAATTCTCTACTCGCAGCTCTTTCATCGTGCTACCTCATTCCCCTCACACAGATTGGTATCCTCATATTCATGCTCTCTCATCATACCACACCCAGCCCCGCATTGGTATTTTGGTGCGGTGGGAGGAGGAAAGTTTTGTTGGGATAGATTAATTTTCTGGGCGGATTGGTTTGGTGGGGTGGGTGCCAGACTAATTACCAAGCTACTTTGGTTTGGCGGCCCCTAAGCCAGACCAATAAGTCACTTGCTTTGGTTTGGCGAACACCGAACCAGACTAATAAACCGCTTGTTTTGGTTTAGTGGATCAGGAGCCAGACCAATAAACTACTCTGATTGGTTTGGTGAACACCGAGCCAGACTAATCACCCACTCCAATTGGTTTGGTGGAGCCCAAGCCAGACCAATCTTCCATTTACTTTGGTTTGGTGGTGCGAGTGCCAGACCAATAACTCTCCTACTTTGGTTTTGGTGGACACACAGCCAGACCAACCTACACTCATATTTAACCATCTTAGTTATCAGAAAACAAAACATAGCAAAAAAGCTAAGCAACATCGTTGCTTAGCTTATAAGTGTATCCTGAATAACTCATTAGATACCTAATCTATTACTCTTCTTCTTTGCGACCTTTTGTAGCAACAAGTCCTAATCCTGATAAGATTGAGAGGGCTGCAGCACCAAAGATATGAGCTGCCATCTCTTCACCTGTTTCAGGTAGCGCACCTGCTTTATTTACTTGAGTTGCTGATTCAGTGCTTAGAGTATCTGGTTTTTCTGTTGAGTTATTTGAACCTGGTTGATCAGTACCCGGTTTAGTTGGATTTTCTGGATCTTGTTCACCTGGTTGTTCTGGATCTTTCGAATCTTCTTCACCTGGTGTTTCTGGATCTTTCGGATCTTTCTCGCCTGGTGTTTCTGGATCTTTCGGATTTTCTTCACCTGGTTTTTCTGGATCTTTCGAATCTTCTTCACCTGGTGTTTCTGGATCTTTTGAATCCTCTTCACCTGGTTTACTTGGATCTTTTGGATCTTCTTCTCCTGGTTTTTCTGGATCTTTCGAATCTTCTTCTCCTGGTGTTTCTGGATCTTTCGGATCTTCTTCTCCTGGTGTTTCTGGATCTTTCGGATCTTCTTCACCTGGTGTTTCTGGATCTTTTGGATCTTCTTTACCTGGTTTTTCCGGATCTTTTGGATCTTCCTCACCTGGTTTGCTTGGATCTTTCGGATCTTCCTCACCTGGTTTGCTTGGATCTTTCGGATCTTCTTCACCTGGTTTGTCTGGATTTTCAGGCTTATCTGGATTTTCAGGCTTGTCTGGAATATCTGGTTTTGGTAACGGAGGAATTTCACAGACGTCTTTAGTTCCGATTTCTATAATCTTATCTTGTTTTTCTGTGATTGTTTTAGTATCCCTAGATACTTCCTTGCTGTTTTCTATCTTAACAGTAGTTTCAGTTTTTCCTACTATTCCTTCTTGGATAACGTTAGTCTTACCAGCTTCAAGGTTAGGATTTTCTTGAATGATAATATCATATGCTTTTTCACTTTCGTAAGTGAACTCGCCATCCGTCTTAGAACCATATTCTACGACCTTATTCTTAGGTTCAACTCTTTCTTCTTTGACTTCAAGCTTGCCAGTTTCCTTATTGAAGGTTGTTGTGTATTTCACAGATCCCTTAGAACCTTCTTCGATGACTCTTGTTTCGCCTTCTTTAAGCTCTGGGTTGTGTCTGTATTCAGTATCGTGACCAAGTTCTGTTTCTTTCACAACTGGCTTGATACCAATCCTTACTACCCTATCTTCTTTATCTTCAATTTTTTCAGTTGATTCAGTAGTTTCAAGCTTACCATCAACAAGTTTTGTAGTGATAGTTACTTTTTCCTTGCCTGGTTTACCTTCTTTTTCTATTTCTTGAAATCCAGCTTCTAGAGTTTCATCATAGATTACCTTTGTTTCAAAAGGAATTTCTCTTTCAACTTCTTTAGTAGTTTCACCTTCAGGTTTTTTTCTACCAATTTTAATAATCTTATTAACAGGTTCTGTAGTTGTCTTGAACTCGCCTTCTTTGATTTCAACAACCTTACCATCTTTTATAACGATAGTATTAGTTCTTTCTTGTTCACCTGGCTTACCTTCTTGAACAACTTTTTCTTCGCCTGGCTCTAAGGAATCATCATATTCTATAATTGTTTCGAAAGGAAGTTCTTTCTTTTCTTTGAAATCGTGAGTACCATCAGGAGTTCCCTTGCCTACTTGGATAAGAGCATCTTCTGCTTCTACTCTTTCTACGTGAGGTTCGCCAACAACTTTAGAATCTTTGATAGTCCATGTTGTAGTTATTGTTCCAACCTTGCCTGGTTTTACAATCTTGTATTCACCTGGTTTAAGTTCGTCTGATTCTTCTACTTTATATCCAAATGGAATTTCTTCTGTGTGTTTTACTTGGCCGTCAGTAGAGCCTTCACCAACAAGAATTACAGCATTCTTAGGCTCTCTAGTAGTCTTAAATTCAGATTCTTCTGTTACTTTTGAGTTGACAATTGCAAGAGTTCTTTCTTTAAGTCCAGATTCACCTGTTTGAGGAACACCCTCAACTATAGCATATCTCCACTCTCCTTTTGGAATTGAAGAATCTGTTCTAACTTCTGTTTCAAACGGAATTACATGAGTTTCCTTGTATTGACCATCAGTCTTAGATCCAACTTCTATAACTCTAGTTACAGGTTCTTTAGTTGTTTCGTATTCACCAACAACTAATTCACCTTTTTCACCATTAGTGTACTTTTGAGTTACTTTTCTTTCTTTAGAACCAACTTCACCTGGTGTAATTTCTTTGATTTCATTTGGTGCAAGGTTTGGATTGATAGTAACCTTGGTATCAAATGGAATCACTTCCTTATCAATATATTCAAACTCACCTGTGTAGTCTGCACTACCAACTTCGATGATTTCTGGCTTAGGTTCTTTTGTTCTAACTGGGCCAGTCGTATTGGTTACCTTAGAGTTTTCAATCGTTAGAGTATATTTTTCTTCACCAACTTCACCTTTTTGGATGACATTACGTTCACCCTTCTTAAGATTAGGATTTACTCTAATTTCCACTTCATAAGGAATCTTATTTGTGTATTCATGAGTTCCATCAGTCTTAGCTGCTCCAACTTTTACGATTCTCTTAACTGGAGCTTTGATTTGTACAGGATCGCTTTCTTTTGACTCTGTAACTTGACCATTTACGATTGTATGAGTAACCGTGATTGTTTCTTCACCTAATGATCCTTCTTGTTCAACTACAGTTGTACCTGGTTCTAGTGAATTATCTACAACGTATTCTGTTTCATACTCAATAGGTCTTGTCTTCTTGGTTTCATGAGTACCCGTGAAGTCTTGGCTACCCACTTCGATAATTTCGTTAACTGGTGCTTTAGTTTCTCTTGGTTCTGAAGTGTTGGTTACTTTTGAGTTTTCAATCGTAATGGTATATTCTTCTTCACCTTCAACACCTTTTTGAACTACCTTGTATTCACCTTTTGGAAGCTCTGGGTTTACTCTTACTTCTACTTCAAATGGCTTTTTGCTTGTATAAGTGTGAGTTCCATCTGTTTTTCCAGGACCAATTTCTACAATCCTCTTAATTGGAGCTATAGATTGTTTTGTTTCGCCTTCTTTTGATTCGGTTACTTCACCATTCACGATGGTATGAGTAACTTGTGTTTCTTTTTGACCAAGTTGTCCTTCTTGTTTTACATTTACTTCGCCTGGCTTTAATTCAGTGTTAACAACATATTCTGTTTCAAATTGAACAGCTTCTGTCTTTGTTGTTGTGAAAGTACCTGTGTAGTCTTTGCTACCAACTTTGATTACTGCATCAACTGGCTTAGTTTCTACTACAGATGGCTCGCCAACAACTTTAGAATTTTTAATCGTCCAAGTGGTAATTCTTTGGCCGACTTTACCTGGAGTTTCTTCTACATATTTTCCTGCTTCAACGCTAGGATCATATTCTACAGTGTATTTAAATGGTATTTCTTCCTTGTGGACTACTTCTCCGTCAGTGTTTCTACCAACTTTTATAACTCTATTTACAGGAGCTATATTTTGTTCAAATGTTCCTTCTTTGGTTTCTGTAACTTTACCATCTTCAATAGTTAGAGTGTTTGTCCTTGTTTTCTCTCCAAGTGAACCTTCAGTTACTACTTTTGTTTCACCTGGTGCAAGACTGTCATCAAATTCGATAATGGTTTCAAATGGTACTGGAACTTTTTCTACTACGTCGTGAGTACCGCTATTTGTCCCCTTACCTACGTAGATTAGAGCATCTTCTGGCTCTACTATTTCTACCTTAGGTTCACCATCTACTTGAGAGTTTTTGATGGTCCATGTTGTTATTTTTGTTCCAACTTTACCAGGTTTTTCAATCTTATATTCACCTTTTTTGAGAGTGTCTACTTCTTTAACTTCGTATTTAAATGGTATTTCTTCTACGTGTTTTACTTCCCCTTCAGTATTTCTACCTACTTTAATAATTTTCTTTGTAGGAGCCTTGGTTTCAGTAAATTCACCTGATTGAGTTTTAGTTACCTCACCGTTTACTATTGTTAGAGTAGTAGTTCTGGTTTTTTCTCCAGGTATACCTTCTTGAGTTACTTTTTGTTCTCCTGGTTTTAGTCTGTCGTCAAATTGGATTTCAACTTCAAATGGTACTTCTACTTTTTCTTCAATTGTGTGTGTACCATTAGATTTGGCACCTATTCTGATTTTTCTGTTTACTGGTAGTCTAGTTTGTGTGGTTTCTCCACGTACTTCTTCTCCAGCTTCCCCATTCTTGATTTCTCTTGTAACCTTGGTTTCTTGTTCACCAAGAACTCCGGCTTGGTCTTCCACAATTTGGTTTGGTTCTAAGCTAGGATCAATTGTTACTTCAGTTTCAAATGGTACTGGGTCTTTGTCTACATATTCAACCTTGCCAGTGAAGTCTTCGTCACCTACTAGGATAACAGCATTCTTAGGTTCTTTAATTGTCTTATATTCTGACTCATTAGTTACCTGAGAATTTTCTATAGTAACAATTCTTTCTTTCAGACCATTTTCACCAGTTTGAGGAACACCATCAACTTCAGCGTATTTCCACTCACCTTTTTTAAGCGTTGGATCTTTTTTGACTTCCGTTTTAAATGGAATGATTTCTGTTTCCTTGTATTGGCCTTTAGTATTGGAACCAACTCTTATCTTTCTTTTAACAGGTTCCTTAGTAACTGTTGCTTCTCCACGTTTTTCTTCTCCAGCCACTCCATTTTTGATTTCTCTGGTTACTGGCGTTTGTTTTTCCCCAAGTTCACCCTTTTGATCTTCTACGATTACATTTGGTGCAAGGCTTGGATCGACAATTACTTCAGTTTCAAATGGAATTGGGTCCTTGTCGACGTATTCAAGGGTGCCTTCAAAGTCTTTGCTACCGACTTCAATGATAGCAGCAACTGGTTCTGTTCTCTCAACCTTTGTATCTACTACTTTAGAGTTTTCTATTGTCCAAGTAGTTTTAATTTCACCTTCTTGACCTGTTTGTTCTACACCGTCAACTTTTTTATATCTCCATTCGCCTTTTGCTAGTTCTTTGTTTTCTTCAACTTTTACTTCAAATGGGATTTTTTCTACGTGTTCTATTATATTATTTGTCCCAGAGGCTAAGAATTGAGCGTTTGCTACTTCAGTCCCAACATCTTGCCCATTTTCTACGTAGTGAGCTGTGACTGGCACGGAGATGATAGTCCCGTCTAGCTTATCTCCATCTTTTATATTAGGGATATTTGCTGTTACCACACCTGTTTTTTCATCAATTGACACTGTCCAAGTATTACCCTTGTTATCTGTGTACTCTGTTTTATCTATTGAATAACTTACTGGCGTTCTAGTATCGATACCGCCATCTTGTTTTACGATAGGAGTAGAAGTTAAAGTATCGCCAGCCTTACCATTTTTGGCATCATATCTTGGTGGTAGATTATCTTTTTGTTTTATAATGAATGCTGCCCTTGCCTGCTCAGTGAATGTTATTTCTGGATTTCCTTCTTCTTCATAATGGGCTGTGACAGGGACAACTAGCTTTTCACCACCGATAAAATCTTTTGCAACCTTCGGCGTTGCAGTAACCATTCCTGTTTCAGGATCGATTGAAGCAGTCCATTCGTTTCCGTGGTCATCAGTATATGGGCTTTTCTCTATTGAATATTTAACTGGTTTCCTCTTATCTTGGTCGTTTGCTTCAATAGAAAGATGAGGCAGAGATGTTGCTGATTCTGTCGGATATAAGACTTGTGAATAGTACTGTGGTATATTGTTGCCAGATTCTTTTACGACAAATACCATCTTATGAGTGTCTACAGAACCATTTGTATAGGTGTATTTGACAGAAAATGACACAAAGTCCCCAGCTTTTGCACTTTTAGGTGCAGTAATGATAATTTCAGTTAAGGCTCCATCAGTACCTTTTACCTGCCATTGATCCTCTGGATCTTTACCTGCGTTTATTTTTTCTATAAGGCTAAGGTCAAGAGCAGCATGAGCATGGCCTTTATTTACTGCTTCTGTAATATCTTTTATTGAATCATCATTGTTGTTGTTTACCTTATAAGGGACACCTGGTTTAACATATGATGCAGATTCAGATTCTGTGAGATCTCCATCTTGGTCAACATAGTCTTGGTCATGGTGTTTGGTATCGTCAAGGTTTAGAGTGAATTCTCCTACTTTATTGTAGTGGTCGTAACGAGCTATACCTTGCTTGTTGATAACTACATCTTGGCCTTTGTGGCTGATTGTAGCTGTGCCTGCACCAGTTTCTGTGTAGATTCCTTCATTTGACTCAGCAATAGTTTTAAATTCTTCAGCTGTTCTTGGGCGGGCAAAGAATTTTACCTTAAGGCTTTGAAGGCCCTTATAGTTTTTATCCTTGTAGAAGATAGAGTCTTCGTTGACAGTCCCATCGGCATTTACGGCACCTTGTGGCATTTCAATGACAACTTTGTCTTGGTCATTGATGTAGGCTCTAGCACCTGGGACAACTTGGCCTGTTTCTGGATGGTAGACTTGGCCGACTAGTCTTTCTCTAGCGTTGGCATCAAGGTTTGATACAGTTACGCCGGTTGTGAAAGTCTGACCGTTGACATATACTTTTTCATCATGGCTACCACTTAAAGTTATCAGTGAAAGCTGGTCATTTTCATTTGGCCATGGGTTGACTGAGAATCCGAAGGCAGAGGATTCTCCCTGGGTGGCTTTTAAACCATTCGGGTTGTCTTTTCTATAATGACTCTCCCAAGCCATGATGACTTTACTATTATCTTTGTCATTTAAGTACTTTAAATCTTCTTCGGTAGCATAAAGATTTATATTTCTCTGATCTCTAGATCCGTTTATATTTATTTCAGTCTTAGCCTTATAATTCGGCGCTTCAGAGTTATCAAGTATTTTATCGCCTACTTCATTGGCTGAAACGCTTCCGGTATCTAATACATGGCCAAGCTTACCTCCGTTAGTAAAGTAGAAATCAGTATAGGTTCGTTGCCCTTTTTCTTTATCAAACTCAATTTGAACACCCCATCGGGTTTTATCAGGAGAGGTTACACTTGGTTCTGCGGTATTATATTTGAAACCGTCTACATGTTTATCGAGACTGGGTGTGTCTCTAAAATCTTTTCTAGTTCCCCCACCTTGTTCTAATTGCGTGGAGCGATAGCGTTCTTCTTCGTTAAAATCTTTAATTTCCGCTTCATCGTTTGCGTAATTGAAAACATCTTCCGCCGTATCGTTTTCAAGCATCTCGGTCGCATCAGACATTGGCGTAATTTCATCATTTGATGCTTCCGCTTTCTCAAGTGAGTGCGCGTCAGAATTAGCAGATACTGCTGTTTCTTCTAACGTTAAGGAAGCATCCGCTTCTTCTGGGGGAAGTACGGTTTCGTTAACGACGTGCTCCGCTTCCTCCGCGCCTAAAACGGTTGGCGCTTGCCCGGCTAGAAACGCAGCAATCGCCACGCTCGCTAACCCTAAGGTTGACTTACGTAATGTATATCTGTATTGTTTGTCCATATATCCTACCTCTTACTTATATTTTTAATTACGTTATAAATGTAATTAATTATAACACATAATATCACCGCTACCAACTATTTAGCATATTCAATCCATGTTTTTTGTGTAATTTATATTTTTAATGATTCTGTTTTCATATGTGAATGAATCATTAACCTTTAATCTCTTTGACCGTGATTTTCGTGTTATGAGGTGTCGCAAACCGAAAAAATAGCAAGTTATCGTGTTATGAAGCTTCCACTAAACGAATTTTTACGGGCTGCTTTTTCAATTCTTTCCTAACCTATCGTACAGGTCTAGCATGATGGGCAGGTATGGGGTTGCAGTGGGTTTGTGATACTGCCCTCGATGGTGTTTAGGTAGTGTCTCGCTAAGGATTTTGTAGACCCACTTTCGATTGAAGATATCTTCAGATAAATCGAATAGGATGTCTGGTCTAAGTATCTCACCCGATGTCAGTGTGGAGCACTCGTGGATTAAGTATTTCAACACTTCTTTTTTGGGGGTCTGACTCTTACAATGCTCGCACCTTAAGTTATGTTTGCTGGCTTGTATTCTGTAACTACCACAGTGCAGACAGTAGATTCCACGTTTCAACTTGGTTGGGTCAAGTGGTAAGTCTGTGTGATAATCGTGCCAGTCGACGATTCTGTAATCGGCTAAGATTTGTGCTAGTTTGTTAGGATTGATAATCCATTTTGCGTTGGCGCGTTGCCCGATTTGTTGGAAGTGGTGGCGCAACTGGTGTCGCGTGAGGACGGAAATTTCCGATGAACCATCCGTTTCAAAGGTTCCATATGGATGGATGAGTACAAGGTGCGGGTGTACTGTGATTGGGATTTGTTCCTTTATTAAGATATTGTTGAACGAATCCGTCGCTCTCATCAGTTGGATCATTGGGTTGTGTTGCAGATGGTGCTCGTTATAATAGAGCCGGTTGTTTTGAATGGAACAGTGCGCGTCGTAATTCTTGATTTCATATAAATGAATCTCCGTCGGTGTGATTAGTAAGCCGTCGATTTGTGCGTAACCCGGCATTTCAAAGATAAAGTCTTGCATGTAGAGTGAGTTTGATGGCAGGAACTGCTGCACAATCTGCGCGAAGTCCTGTTCACCTCTGTATCCCTTCACTAAGTTGTCCAGCTTGCTGACCTCGTCACCACGAAACATGCGATAGAGTAAATAGTTTAACTCAGACATAATTTTCCCTCCTTCTCATAATAAATACACCAAATCTCCTAAAATCTTTGTACGATTTTGATTTTTTGATGATTTTGTGAAAAGGAATACGTTGATTGAGATTGTGACTGGGTTCGCAAACAGAGAGACCCAACCGACGCTTTCTGTTTATGAGATGCCATAAACTGAAAACCCACAAAAGATTCTGTTTATGAGTCGCCATAAACTGAAAACACGCAAAAGTTTCTGTTTATGAGTTCCCATAAACTGAAAAGCAACACAGGTTTCTGTTTATGAGTCACCACAAACTGAAAAGCAACACAGGTTTCTGTTTATGAGTCACCATAAACTGAAAAGCAACACAGGTTTCTGTTTATGAGCCGACACAAACAGAAAACGCGTCGAAATCCCGTCGAAGCTAAGCCGGAGCCCACCAAAACTGCATCGCCAAACCAACTTAAACCACGCTACACCCTACACAATCGAGTAGGAGACTAATCATTAGTTGATTAGTCGTCCTCTCACACCACCGTACGTACGGTTCTCGTATACGGCGGTTCAATAATGTAAGTACACTTGCTCTGCCAACTGGG